>DASZFO010000351.1 GCA_035939775.1 Pirellulales bacterium
CCAGCGTGAAGTCTGCCAGGCGATCACCAGTTTGAACCGCTCGCGGGCCTCGGCGGCTTGGACGATGGCTTGCTGACGCGGCCACTGGGGCATTGAAAATCGCTTGCATTACGTGCGCGATGTCAGCTTTGGCGAGGATCATAGCCGAATCCGAAAGGGTCGCGCCCCTCAAGTCATGGCCGCCTGCCGAAACGCCGTAATCGGTCGGCTTCGCTTCTGGAACTGCCAAAATATCATGACAACCCTGCGCCAGAATGCCTATCAGCCTCAACCGCTCTTCGCCAAGCTGGGCTTATTGAAACAGTAGTTCGCCCTTCACCGTACAGCCGTGCGAGCGCTGATTTGGATGGCGGGCCGCAGCCGGTTTTGTCGAGCTATTGGCTAGACGCGGAACGACGCGGGACGCGCCGATTTGGCGATCGTCGCGATCGACAACGGCGGTGATCGCATGGTCTTCGTCGGTCCTGTTTCGACGTATTACGAATTCACGAGTAGTGCGTCGCAGCGGATGACCGACGAGGAATTCAGTTCAAGGATACAATCTGGCAACGAGCCGGATCGCCCGGGGTGGATCAAAGCATTTGATCCGCTGGCGAAGTGATTGAAGTGTCGCCCGCAGCATGGCCGATGCTCGCGATCCACAGCGCGGTCGCTAACAGCGTCCGTCGCGAATCCGCGCGGTTAGTTGACTGTCGCATCTCCGATCGGCTTGGCGACCAGCGAGCCGAGGGCGCGGCGGCCATCGTCGGTGATTCGCGTCTCTTCGATATCGACGTGCTGCAACTCTGGGATTTGCCGCAGCAGGCGGACGGCCGCGTCGGTGACTTGCGTTCGGCGAAGCACCAGATCATGCAACCTCGGCAGCCGCCGCAAGTTTTCGAGGCCCGCGTCGGTCAGGTGCGTTCCTGAGAGGTCAAGCGACGTGAGGCAGTCGAGAGCCGCAAGACATTCAAAGTCCCGATCGGCCAGCTTCTCGGGTTGATGTTTGCAGGCAATGTTGGTCGACAACCGGTTCCTCACGAGCGCAACTTGCTGGCGCAAATCGTCGATGGCCGGCTTCTTCGGCTCGTAGCTCACCGCCACATTTGGCTTCGCCCGCTGAAACTCAATAACCGCTTCATCACTGACGGGCGTTCGCTCAAGATAGAGATGGACCAGCGCTGGCAGAGAACGCAAATGAAGCAGACCTTCGCCGCCGACATTGCAGTTCGACAAGTCAAGCTGTTCCAGATCTGTCAGCCGGCTCAAACAGCTCAAATCGTCGTCGTGGAGGCACTCGCTCCCAAGCCCCAAGCTGACGAGGTGAGGTATTCTCGACAGATTCGCCAATGAGTCGGCGGTGATCGGTCCAGCGTGGCGGATCATCACTCGTCCAGGTCCGCCGAGTCCACGGATCCGCAGCTCGACATTTCGACTCGCGAGCGGTCGCGCATCGTCGGCTGGGCCGACCCTCAGCTCGTCCCGAATGTTCGATTGCCGCAGATCGATCTCGGTGAGGTGAGGACTGTCAGTCAGTTCGACGTTGATCAGTTTTGGCAGGCGCTCCAGCCGAACCGACTCCAGATTCGGATTGCCGACGCACGTTAGGCTCTCCAAGGGCGCGTCGACGACTTGGATGGCGGATACGTTAGAGTTGTCAAATTCAAGGCTGGCGAGAAATGGCAGCGATTCGAGTTTTAGACTTCCTCCGCCGGGAAACCGCACATTTTGAAAACTCAGATCAGACAAATAGTGAAGGTGAAGTACGGCATCGATCTCGGTCGGATTCAGCACAACACCGCTGAGATTGACTGTCTTCAGCATCGACGCCCCATCCAAGTGCAACGCTGGATTGGCCGTTGGACCGATTTGCGAGACGTCGTAGTCGATTTGGACCTCTTGAAGCACGGGCAACGCATCCAAGTCAATCGACGCGAGAAGTGGATTCGTCGCGAGGTAAATGCTACGCAGATTGGGCAGTCCTTCGAGTCGAATGCTCCGAATCGACGTGTTGATCAAGACAAGTTCCTCGAGTGACTTGAATTGCTCGACTAGCTGGACCGCTTTGTCAGAAAGAGCGGGGGATCGGATCAACAGTTTTTCCAAGGACCGAATGTTTCTTAGCTGAGCAAGGCCATCGCCCCTTAGATTGGGGGTGCCAAGACTTAGATTGTGAAGATTGTGCATGCGCGAAAGCGATGCCAAGCCCGCGTCCGTAATTGTTGAGTTGTCGAGCCTCAGATCCTCCAGTTGTGAAAGGCCTGCCAGTCGTTCCAATTCCTCGTCATTGACCGGTGCCTCTAAGAGAGACAAGACCTTCAATCCCGAAAGCCGACCAAGAGGCCGGAATCCGGCATCACTTACTTCGCCGCGACTGAGTTCCAGGTTTGTGAGATGACCGAGCCGTTGCAGCGGCGCGAGAGTGATTTCCGTAAAGTCCTTTGCCTCCAATTTGACCGAGTCAACTCGATCAAATAACGGGCGGATTACGTCTGCGATAGAGTCGGGCAGCCAATCCGGCGGCAGCCAAACAGAATTGACGGCAGTGACGACGCCGTCCGCTTGCCAGGCCTCAATGATCGCCAACTCGTTTTGCCGCTCGCGATGCCAAAACGCGATTGGCGCGACAAGGATTGCCACAAACGCGGTGAGAAGAAATGCAGTCCGCAAACGGAATTGCCACAAGCTACGGTGCCGTCGGCGCCATCGCTGAAAGGCCCACCCCACGGCCAGAACGACGGCCGCCGCAAAGCCGACGTCCACTGCAAAACCGAGCGGGCTCAACCTCCATTGCGCGCCTTCTATCACTGACCACGGATTCCCACTCCAATTCTTGGACGCGTCTTCGGGGCTAAAAGGTAAGTACGGAACATTTATGCTGGATCGCTGCACCCAAACCAACGGCCAGCCATGCTTGTACAATGGATACGCTCCCCTGCGGCCAGGGAACTCGACGAGGAACATCATCCCTGCCGTCAACAGCAGCACTAGCCACGTTGATGGATAAAGGCGGAGCAAGCGCCATTCGCCCGCGATGTGCGGCTCTTGTTTGGTCGGCGCAGTTGAAGTTTGGTTGTCCATCGCTCGCTACGATCAACTGCGGCAGCTTCAAACGTCGATGCGGCGCCAAGGCGGTATCGCTAGTACTCGATCACACCTAAGTTTTCGGGTTGGCCTTGCCGTAGCGGGAGCATCTTGCTCCCGCGGGCTGCGGCTGGAAGCCGCAGCTACGAAAAGCGTCGAACCCTAGAATCGAGAGGTGACAAAGCACTAGCCTGAGTTGCTTCATTATCCGCCGCGATGAACTGAACGTGCAACCGGATTTGGATCGGAACTGCCGACGTGTTCCGGGTCGTGGCGTTCTATGGGCTGGTCTGTTATTCTTGGTCTTGCTGTCCGACGCCTGCTGCGCAACTGCATTGATCGTTCGGCAACGAGCAAACTCAAGACGCCGGCATTGAAGGCGCGGCGGTTGAGAACCCCTCACAAAACCGCCTGGGAGAAGGGGACAGTCCCCGTTTTTGCTCCGCCGACCATCGCGGCGATGGTGCCCGCGCAAAAAGGGGGACAGTCCTCGGCAGATTTGTGACGGGTTCTAAGGCTGAGTTGCCCGCAGACCGGCCCCTGGTATACTTTCTTTCGCTCACGGACGAACGCCGGGCCAGCGTTAGCACGGAGTACGAGGTCATCGAGAAATGAATAGCACGGACGTGCCGATGTTTCCCCGACTCACTGTTTTGGCCAGCGGCAGCGCGGGCAATTCCAGCCTGTTGGAGGCGAACGGCTTCGGCCTCTTGATCGACATCGGTCTTGGGCCGCGGCAATTGGGCGCCCGGCTGGCCGCATCGGGCCGCTCGTGGCAGAACATCCGGGCCGTGGTGCTGACGCATACGCACGGAGATCACTGGAACGTCCGCACGCTGGCCGCTCTGCTCTCCAAGCGAATCGCGCTCTATTGCCACGACGAGCATCTGGCCGCGCTGGAAGAGAATTGTCCAGCGGAACTTTGCCAAGCGCTCGAAGCCGCGGGTTTGCTTCGCACTTATGCTGAAGAACAACAGTTCCCGCTTGGTGGCGGGACCGTAGCTTGCCTGCCACTCGCATTGCGGCATGACGGCGGGCGGACCTTTGGATTTCGATTCACGGGTCAGGGCGGATTGTTGCACGCCGCCTGGTCGGTCGGTTATGCCGCGGACCTGGGCTCCTGGGACGACCGCCTGGCCGACGGCCTATGCGACGTGGACCTGCTGGCCCTTGAGTTCAACCACGACGTGGAGATGCAGCGCTCGAGCGGGCGGCACCCGATGCTGATCGCCCGCTGCCTGGGAGACGAGGGGCATCTTTCCAACGAGCAAGCGGCGGAGTTGCTGAGCGAAACGATTCGGCGTTCGACGGCCAGGCGGCTGCGGCAGCTCATTCAATTGCACCTAAGCCGCCAGTGCAACCGCCCGTCGCTTGCGCAAGCGGCCGCCCAATCGGTCATCGACGCCATCGACCTTGATATAGCGATTCATACCGCCTTGCAAGACCGCCCCAGCCCGGCTTTCGAGTGCGGCGCGATGACGCTAGACCGGATTGCGTGATGAGGTGGTGAGACTCCGTAGGGAACGGGGCGTCCTCTGGGCCCTGTGGCGTTCCGTGAAGCGGCGCAAATCCCGATCAGAGCGGATTCTGAACGGCACCTGGGCCCGGAACGGCGCGCAGGTCCGGAACGGCACCGAGGCCGTTCCCTACGGCGTGAGGCCGGCGATGATCGCGCACCCGCGTTATTGATTGCCGCCGTTGTTCTCGATCGGCTTGGTCTCGAAGCCGAAATCGAGGCGTTCCGGCGGCTCGGCGGGCTTCGCGTCGTTGGAAGGCGTCGACGGATCGGCAGCCTTGGGGGGCGCCGAAAAGTCGAGACGGAGTTCCCCTCCCAAGCCCGAGCCACCCTCTTTCGAGACACCGACGAACTGGACCAGATTCGCGTTGAGCACGTAATCGGGGTGCTTGGTAAGAAACGTTTTCAGCGCAATTGGCTTCGATCGACTTCGCTGACCGCCGACATCCACGGCGACGACGAATCGGTCGGGCGCTCGCAAGGTGATCGTGCCGGTTTCACCGGCGGCAACATCCAAGTGCGCCCAGGGATTGGCCTTGGTGCTTTTTTCGGATGCGATCCACACGCCCACGGTGTCGTCGAGCGTGTTCTTGAAATGAAAGGCCACGTCCCCCTCGTCCGCCCGCGCCGGCCGAGGACCGGTGATCATCAACAGTGCCGAGACCATCAACGCCGCCGCCGAAAAGATCGTCTTCATCGAAATGTCTCCCGCAAATGAAGGGATTGAATGTTCATTAGAGCGCCTAACCAATCCGGCTGGGCAAAGGGGAAAATCCCCGCCGGATTTGTTAGGCGCTCTGAGCTTCATTGCTTGCCGTTGTCGCCGTTGAGCGGATTAGTTTCGAAGCCAAAGTCCAGTGTCTCCTGCGGCGCGGCGGCGTCCGCATCCTTCGGATTCTCGGATTGGTCCTGGGCTTTGGGCGGCGCGGAGAAATTGAATTCGAGTATTTCTCCGCCCCCGCCTCCGCCATCATCTGGGGCTCCAAATGCTTTGCCGAACGTCTTTTCGACGCTTACGTTCAGGACGAAGTCCGGATGTTTTGTCAGGAATTCCTTGAGGGCAATCGGTTTGGAGCGACTGCGCGAATTGCCGACGTCGACGGCCACGACGAATCGGTCTTGCGCTCGCAAGGTGATCGTTCCCGATTCACCGGCCGCGACGTCCAAATGCGCCCAAGGATTGGCCTTGGTGCTCTTCTCAGACGCGACCCACACGCCGACGCCCTGATCGAGCGTGTTCTTGAAATGAAAGGCCACGTCACCTTCGTCCGCACGCGCCGCTCGAGGACCGGTTGTCCAGAGCAGGGCCGAGATCAACAAAACCGTCGCCGAAAGTGTCGTCTTCATCGAAACGTCCCCCACTGAAAAAAAGGAAGAGAGCCAAGCCTAACCGCCCAATTCTACCTCAGTTCTCTCGATGAAACGTCGCATAATAACGCTTCTTCCCGCCGAATTGACCAGCCGTTATTTCTAGCACAACGCGTTTGGAAGTAAACACATTGGTCTCGCCGAGCATGATGTCTTCTCCCTGCTCGTCGCGGACAAACAGCGGATGCACGTCGCCGCGCGGCGTGCGCACGAAGAAGGCATACCAGCCCAGCCCGACGTGCAATGAAATCCGACGCTCGGCGGCCGTGGCGTTTGGCCGCATGAGGACGGTCCGCCATTCGTTTTTGGCGGCGGCAAAGGGGTCGTCGTCCGGCTTGGCCGCCTCGTCGATATTGTAGTGGTCGGTCAAATTGCACATCAGCAGCCGCAGGCCCGGCTCGCCCGTGCTGTTTTGGAATTCGAAATCCGCTTCGGTCGGAGGGCGCCAGCCGGCCGGCTTGGCGGCGATCAGCTTTCGATCTTGGACGACCTGTTCCACGTCGGGGAACACCTCGTGAACGTCCGGCGTGGGATCGTCGGCCGCGACGTCTTGCCTCCGCTCTAGTTCCAGGTCTTTCTCCGTGTTGATCCATCGCCAGAGAACCACCGAACCGACGACGAGCAACACAACCGCCAGCGTCGCGAACGCACAGGCCGCCACGAGCGTGCGGCGGCGCGCGACCCAGCGGGCCGTTCGCTCCAAGCGGCTCGCACGGCGCACTTTGACCGGTTCACCGCGCAAACAGCGCTCGAGATCGTCGGCCAATTGGCGGGCGGTGGCATAACGGCGGTCTGGCCGCTTCTCCAAGCAATGGGCCACCACGGCTTCGAGATCGCGCGAGACTTGCGGATTGAATCGTCGCAGGGCGGCCGGCTCGTCGTGCAGAATCCGCTCCATCAATGTCGGTGTCGGAGTCTGTTCGCCCGCGCCGAACATCGGCTGCAAGCAGAGCAGTTCCCACAGCGTCGCTCCAAGACTATAGATATCGCTGGTGCGATCGAGCCGCTCGGCGGCCAACACCTGCTGCGGGCTGGCGTAGCGCAACGTGCCGACGAATTGCCGCGTCCGCGTCAAACGCCCCTCTTCGTCATCGGCCAGTTGGGCCAGCCCCAAGTCCATCAACACGGCCTGCTCGCCGTCGGCGGTCACCATCACATTGCCGGGTTTGATGTCGCGATGAACGATGCCGGCTTCATGCAGCGCGTGCGCGGCGAGCGCCGCCTGCCGGACCAGTTCGACGACCTGTTCGATGTAGCCTTGACCCGGCCGCACGCGCGCTGGCTCGGTCGGCTCGGCCGCAATCGAGCGCGCGACGACGCGATTCGGCGGGTGTTCGGTAGTGGTCGTTGTCGTATTGGCGGCCGTGACGGTCAGCGAGCGTTCTTCTTGCCGGGCGCGGCTGCATGCCGTGCTGACGGCGTCGCGCCACGTGGCCCGGTTCACCTGCTCGATCCGAGATCCCATTTGCTGCAACTGCTCGCAGACGCTCACCAACGGCGCGCCTTCGACCAATTCCATCGCATAGAACCACTGGTCGCCGTCGCTGCCGGACGTATAGATTTTCACGAGATGCGGGTGTTCCACGCGGCCCAGTGCATGGATTTCGCGGGCGAATCGCTGCTCGGACTTATCGCCGGTGCGGACCAGCTTCTTAAGCGCCACTTGCCGGCCCAGGGATGGTTGCCAGGCGCGGTAGACGACCCCCATGCCGCCGCGCCCCAGTTCGCTCAACAATTCGAACTCGCCGAGCGTTCGTTGCGATGGTGGCGCATCCTCGACCGGCGGCTCATCGCTCTGCGACCGGGCCGCCCAGGCGTTGACTTCCGCGGCGCCGACTTCCATTTTGAGCAGCCGAGCCAGCAGTTCGGCATGCTGGCCCTGAAGTTCGGCCGGCTGTTTTTCCACGCGGCCGCTCGTATAGCACAAATACTCCACTTGCCGCTTGCCGTGCCGCGAATTGAGCAACAGCAATTCTTCGCTGTCCGAATCGTAAAGCGCGAGTGGATAGAGCGGGAGCGACTTTTCTCGCACTCCGTCGGTCCGAATCAGATAGACCCGCTCGGCGTCGGGCAGCTCGGCCACGCGGTCGCTCGCCATTTCCAGCGGCGCAAGTCGCCGCGAATGCTCGCCTGCCAGTTCAAACTGTTGCACGAGCCATCCCCCGCCCGATTTCCGCACCTCGCTGATGTATACCAATCGAGCGCCGGCCAGCAAGTCGATCCGGGCAAAGATTTCGCTCATGCCGGCCAGGATCGCCGCCGCAAAGCGACGATGGTATGCGTCTTCGCGCATTTCGGGGGCGGCATGGGCTTGCCCTTTGTTGCGATGCTGGATCAAACGGTCGAAGAGTTCGCTCAGCCGCACCGTCGTGCGCGACCCGCTCCCTTGCCCGAAGGATTCGCGCAGCGCCGCATCGAGCCCCGCGGACCGCGGCAGGTCGTCGCGCGCCCGGCCGAGCAGCATCTCGCGCAAGCGGCCATATCCTTCGTAGCCGGCGTCGGCCAGGAGCGGCACCAACCGGCGGGCGAATTCCCACCAGTGCCCCAGCGACGGCCGGGCCAGGTTTTGCAAGCATTCGTTGATCTGCGGATCGGGCTGGCCGAGGGCCGCATACTCCACAATCGCTCCGCAAGCCAGCAGCTTCACACCAAGTTCCGCAATCCGGCTGGCCGCCAGATGTTGTTCGAGCGGCGTTTTGGCGTTTAGAGCGCGACGAAACAACTGGGCCAGCGGCAACGGCAACCGCGCCAGAAATGCATCGTCGAATGAGAACGAATCATCCATCGGAAGTATGTCACCCGCCAGCGTTAGTTTCATTATCCTTCGGCGGCCAGTCTCAGCAAGCGATTTCGCTTGTCACGTAGGCAGCGAATGCCGACAATGAACGGCGGGGCTGCCTGCACGTGGAGAATCATGTTGAAACAGGTAGCGTTTCTCAGTTTGATGCTCATCGTCGCCGCGTCGTCCGCCGCCGGGCAAACGGTCAATTTCACGATTGACCCGACGCAGAGCGTTCAAGCGATCTCGCCGTATATCTACGGCATCAACCCCGGCGGCTCGAATCAATCCGCGTTCAACAGTTTGAACCTGACCTTCGAACGGCTCGGAGGCAACCGCTGGACCGCGTACAACTGGACGACCAACGCCTCGAACGCCGGCAGCGATTATCTCTACGAGAACGACAATTATCTCAGCAGCTCGACAACGCCCGGCGCGGCGGTCAATGGGACGTTGCAGGACGCCGCCAGCCGGAACGCCGGGGCGTTGATCACCATTCCCACCAACGGTTTCGTCTCGAACGACGAGAGCGGGCCGGTGGATAAGTCCATTCCTCCGAGCCAATCGCCGCACTTTACGCCCGAGTATCCGACTGCGAGCGCCGATCCGGCCCCGGCGGCGAATCACGTCTATCAAGACCAGTTCGTAAGCTGGGCCAAAACGAATTTTCCAAACGGTTTTGCAAGCGGCAGCAAACAGCCGATCTTCTTCTCGCTCGACAACGAGCCGGACCTCTGGTCCTCGACTCATCCGGAGGTGCACCCGAGTCCGGCAACCTACGCCGAGATGGTGCAAAAAAGTACCGACTATTCAAAGGCGATCAAGAGCGTTGCCCCGAATGCGCTCGTGTACGGCCCGGCGAATTATGGCTGGGAGGGGTATTTGACGCTGCAAAACGCCACGGATTCGTCGGCCGACAACGGCGCAACCAACCCAAACACGGGTAAGCCCTACGGCGATTTCATCTCGTATTATTTGGCCCAGATGAAATTGTCGAGCCAGACCGCCGGGACGCGCCTGCTCGATGCGCTCGACGTGCATTGGTATCCGGAGGCGACAGGGCTTAACGCCAGCGGCACGCCAACGCGAATCACCGGCTCGGATACATCGCCTGGCGTGGTGGCCGCACGTCTGCAAGCGCCGCGATCGCTGTGGGACCCAAACTACGTTGAAACGAGCTGGATCACGCAATACACGACGGGCGGCAAAGGAATTCAGTTGATCCCCCGACTGCAAGGCGAAATCAATACGAACTATGCGGGCACCAAGCTCTCGATCAGCGAGTACAACTACGGCGCCGGGGCTGATATTTCCGGGGGGATCGCCGAGGCCGACGTGCTCGGCATTTTTGGAAAACAGGGGATGTTCTCCGCCAACGAGTGGCCGCTCGCCTCGAAAGAGCCGTTCATCCTTGGAGCGATGGAAATGTTTCGCAATTTCGACGGCAAGAACGGCGCATTCGGCGACACCTCCATCTCGGCCACCAACAGTGACATCCAAGACGCTTCGGTGTACGCCAGCAAGGATTCGACGACGGCCGGGCGGCTCGTGATCGTCGCGCTTAACAAAACGGCCAGTCCCCTCTCCGCCGCGATCGCACTCAACAACACGGGCCAGACTTACACATCCTTCTCCGTCTACCGTTTGACCAGCGCCAACGCGCTCAATTCGGACGGCACGGTCGCCAATCCGGTCTACGTGAACACGTACCCGATCACCGCTCTGAGCAACTTCAATATGCCCGGCTACAGCATCAACACGCTGGTGCCGATGGTCGCTGCTCCGGCCGGCACGACTTACGATTGGAACACGAGCGGCGCCTCGGCCACCGACTGGACGGCCGGGGTTAATTGGACCCCAAATGGACCGCCGGGCTTCGGACTGGCCGACATTGCTCGCTTCGGCAAAACGGCGACAATCGGCGCGGGTAACACCGTTTACCTCAACGCCAATCAGACGATCGCTCAACTGGTCAATCAAAACGCCAATGCCTGGACGCTGGCCTCCGGCAGTCCGGCCACGAGCGCACTGGCGCTCCATGAAATCACCCAGTCGTCGAGCGCTGGGCTGACGATCAGCGCCCCGATCAGCATCGACAGCACGAACCAATTGATCTTCGACGGCGCGGGGAGCGGCTCGGTGACGGTCAACGGCGCCGTTTCCATCGGCGCGGGCCAGAGAGTGGTCAAGAACAGTCCGGGCACGTTAGTCGTCGCTACGGCTCCCACACTGGGCGCGGGAAGCCAGCTACAAATCAGCGCCGGCACAATGCGGTTCAACGTGACCACGGGCACGGCGAGCGTTGGCGCCGGCGCGACGGCAACGGTCGCCTCGGGGGCGACATTGGAACTCGCCGGCGCCGTCTCGGCCCTCTCTTCCCATGCCTCGGCCGCCAGCCGCGTTACGATCACCAACAATGGCCAACAAACGGCTGGCGGCAAGTTGCTCGTCAGCGGCCAAAATCAGCAGGTCGGCGGAATCAACGGCACCGGAGACACGGTGGTCAACTCAGGCGCGAGCCTGACCGCCGATCACATCGTTCAGAATTCTTTGGTCATCGGCGGCGCCGCCGGCAATCCCGCCTTGGTGACGATCGCTCCGTCCAATTCCGATGGCAGCCCGATGACGATCGAGCCGTCTGCCGCAGCCGGCGAATCTTTCGTCGGCGAGATCTCGGCTTCATCTCAACCATTTGCGGCGGGACTCGAAAATTCCGCGTCGCTCACCGACACCGGCGCACTGGACCCCTCCGAAAGCGACGGCCGGGCAGGTTTTTCATCAACCTTAGACGCGACAGGCGATTCGAGCGCGGTCCCCGAGCCATCCACGTTTATTCTGCTCGGTTTGAGTGGCGTTGCCTGCCATATCTCCGGCGCGTTTCGACGCCGACGCAAATCGTAGCGAGTCGTGACCACCGATTTGCCGCTTCGCGTGGATTCGATCGAACCAAGTTGGTCGCCTTCCGCTCTACGACTCAGTAGTTCATCTATCCGGATGCCCGATCGAGCGGGTGCCTTTGAATTCAGATGATTGCCGGTCGGTATGGCAATTGCGAATCAAAACCCGGCCCGATTCTTGCCGGTTGATGGTATCGGCGCGGGGTTTGCTACGTTTGCGGCGGCAGCGCTGGTCGGCAATCGGCTCGCTCGAAATTCCGGGAGACAATGTCATGAGCATGGGATCGTTATTGGGCGGCGGTAGCTCCTTTCAGCCGACCGGACCGCGCGGCCCCTGGATGGGGTGCGGTTGCAGTAGCATTTTTATGATCATCGCCGGTATATGTCTGGTGATGGGGGGCTGCTTCCGGATGCTCGGTCAGTAGATCAACTCGAACCCGTCGCGCGGCGGAGCTGCGACTGCCGCGTCGGGCCAGACGAATTCCAACGAATCACTTCTTGAAAGGGAACCTGTCATGCGCGCCCTGTGCGGATCGATCATCACGGCGGGAGCGCTCGTCGGA
Organism: Pirellulales bacterium; assembly: GCA_035939775.1. NCBI lineage: Bacteria > Pseudomonadati > Planctomycetota > Planctomycetia > Pirellulales > Pirellulales bacterium. The sequence continues at coordinate 12,187 of DASZFO010000351.1, forward strand.
TTAGGACTGACGGCCCTCGCATTCGGAATCCGCTTTGAGACCTTCGGCCCGACACTCACTCACGGATCGGGCCAAGAGTTGTACGGTATCCCCACGCTCGTCGTGATCCTCGTCGTGCTCTTGATCAGCGTGATCATCGGCCTCGGAATCGCTTTCCTCGGCCTGGCATTCCACCACGAACGCCGGCACTACGAACTCCACCGCGATTCAGGTAAATCGGGACGCGACGAAAGCGGCGGGATAATTTAGCGAAATTATGATGCGTCACTTCCGGAAATTCGTGTAATCGTCGCTTGATGGCTCGTTCGCGCCGGGCTTCGCTGAGGATGACGCTGAGTCGGCCGAAAACCTTTGAGCCGCGAGCACTAGCACGATTGCCACCGGCGCGGCTACCAAGACCATTCGAGCGACTGAGCGAACGTAAGGGCCAGCCCGGCGGATTGGCAACACCTCGGGGATCCAGCCGAGCAGGGGCGCAGCGAATAACGCGGCGAAGTTCGCCGTCGTGAGGCTTCCAAAGAACCGGCCGACGACGAGCAGGGAGAACAGCCCGATGACGCCGACGCCAATCGCGCCGCGCAGATCAGGGATCTCGGAGAAAACCAACGACGCGCCTGCCGCTCCGACCAGCGCTGCCGCCAAAGGCAATCCAAGTTCCCCGCCGGTCGCATATCCAGACAGCATCACCGTCGCCCCCGCGCCGCCGGCGGCCAGGGCGAGAGAAAACGTGACGCTTCGGCCCGCAGAGTGGTCTGCGAGCCGATTGAGCAATGCCCAGTTCGCAATCAATGCGAGCGCTAGCCCTGCTAGCACCAGCCACATCTGACCCGACGATGTCTCGTTCGCGTCGCCCGAGCCTGCGATATAGACGGAACCGTGTAACAATACTCGAGCCGCACCGGCGGCAATCAACATTCGAAGCGACCAAGCGACAGCCGGCTTCAATCGAACAATCGCGACAACAACCTCCACGCCAACGACGATCGGAATCAGGACGACGAGCAGGCGATCGAGATCTTCGCGCGGCGGGAAGCGCAGCGGGACGCCGAGCAACCAGGCCCCCGCCAGCAAACCGGCGCCAGCGCCGATTGCTCCGCCGGCAGCGATCCAACTCGGCCGCGAACGACGCCAGCCCGCCAGCAATATCATGATCGCTGCCAGCGTGAACGCGGCCGCGGACGCCTTCAGGATCAATACCGGATCGGGCATCGGCTGTTCCTGTAGTGGTCGCAGTGGCAGAGGTCGCTCGTTAGCCGGTTCGCTTGCGAACCGAAGTCGGAAGCCGTCGGCCATCGGAGGCCGAAAGTCGCGCGAGGCGATTCCAATTATCGCCTGAATACTCGATCTACCGCGTCCGAACTCCGCCTACTCCGGTTCGCAAGCGAACCGGCTAACGAGCGATCTTCGGCCTCCG
>DASZFO010000352.1 GCA_035939775.1 Pirellulales bacterium
CGTTTGTCATATTGCCGCAGTCCGCGCTTGTAGCCGAGTCACTCCATTCCGTGACTCGGCGCTCGCTTGCGTTCCCATTCAATTCGGGCAAGCCCCACATATCGGCCGTCCGGTCACGGAGTGACCGGACTACTTTTTCGCCAGTTTCTCGGCCAGCGTCGTTTTGAGGTCGGCGACCGTGGCGCTGCGATTGAGCACTTTGCCGTCGCCATCGACGATGAACATGGTGGGCAGCGAGATGATGCCGAACTCTCTGGCCGGAGCGCTTTCGAGGCCCCCGGGCTCATAGATCTGCGGCCATTTGACGCCGTGCTGCGCGAGGTACGGGCCAACGGCGGCTTTCACCGGATCGAGATTCACTCCCACAATCTCGAATCCCTGCGAGTGGTGCATCTCATAGAGCCCTTTCATCAGCGGCAGATCTTCGAGGCACAACTTGCTGCTCGTGTCCCAGAAGAAAACGCACACCAGCTTGCCGCGGAACTGCTTGATGTCGACATTGCCGCCATTCAATGACGGTCCGGCCAGTGCCAGCGGCTTGCCGGCAAGATCGATCCGCTTGAGTGCCCCTTCGGCGCGCCCCCCGGCAGGCGATTCTGCGTATTCCTTGACGATTCGCTCGTACCACGTCTTCGCCTTTTCCAGCTTTCCGGCGAACTCAAGAGCCACAGCCAGTTGCAATGCCGCGTCGGGAGCGTCGTCGGATTTGGGATAGGCGTCGAGAAAGTCGTTAAGCTCCGTGAGCCAGCGATCATGGATCTTTTGCCGCGCTTCATTGTTTTCGGCCTCCTGCATGGCCGTGGCAAATTCCGCGACCATCAGCCGATAGCGGGCAATGGCAACGAGCGGCGATTTGGGTGCATTCTTTATGATCTCGGATTCGAGCTTTTTCAGCCGGGAAATCCCGGTTGGATCGGCCCCCGACTGCACCGCCGCCGCAATCGTGTCAAGCAACTGGCGCGTCCACTGCTCCCGTTCTTCGTCGGTCTTCGATTCGTTGATGAGGCCGACCAAGACGCCTTCGAGCTCCTTCTGATACTTCTCGACGACGGGACGAGCCGCACCGGGCCCAGGGGGATTCTCCATCAGTTTCTGCAATCGCTCGACGGCCTCCTGAAGTTTCGGCGAAACCGACGTCGCCACGGCGGGAGACGCTCCGGGCGTGTTCAGCAGGGGTTCGTTGAGCACCAGCCCCGGTGCGAGCTCGACGTTGCTTCCCTCCATCGGAACGGGAAGGCTGGTCATCTTCCAGGCATCGCCCACGCGGATGAGCTCGCCGATGTGCACCAGCCCCGGAGACATGGGATTGCCGTAATCGACGATCGCCATCACGTTTTCGTACACGATCAGGTCGTCGGAGGTCTTGTTGGTGTCGGCCGGGACGGCGGCCGGAGGCGCGGCATCGAAGCGAATCCAGGTCGAGCCGGGCTGAATGATTTTCGACTTGGATACCGCCTTCTCGATTTTTGCCCGAGGATCGGCGACTGACGCCAGGAGTTTGGCTTCCAGCGGCCCCTTGATGCCCAGTTGACGCAGATCGGCTTTCGTCACCAGCAGAGGAGCCAACAGCGTCTCGTCTCTGGTGACAAGGGCGCGGACGGCGATGCGGCTGACTTCTTCGGCCGAGATCTGTTTCCAGACGTCGATTTTGCCGTCTTCGTTGGTGTCGATGCCCCAGCGCATGCCGCCGGTGTTGAACCAGCGAAACTGGTCTTTCTTCTTGTTGAAATTCGAGTCGATGTCGCGGTACACCTCGAGGCCGTTCTTGAAGTAGCTGAACTGGTCGACGACGTCGTCGCCATTGGTATCCATGAAACGCCGCAACGGCTGACCGGCCGGGCCGGTCACGATCCACCCCGTCGCCTTGCCCTCGCGAAAGGGCGCCACCTTGCACTGATCGTAAAGCTTGGCATCGGGCAGATCGTAATCGACATCGCTGTGATGCGGCGGGAGGCCGAGAGCCTGCTTGACAGTCGGCGGATCGGCCGCGCGCGCGGCGCCGCTCGCCAGCCATGCCCCACCGATCACCGCCCAGGTCGAGATGAACCTCTGAATCCACATGCCAGTCAACTCCGTGTGAGTACGAATCGCGGTGTCTGTTCCGCCGTCAGGAGACTTCGCCGGATTCTAGTACACGTGGCGGATTCAGGTCACCAGCAGTTGGGCGGTCCAGCGGTCAAAAACCGTAACCAGTGTTGTCGCCGC
>DASZFO010000353.1 GCA_035939775.1 Pirellulales bacterium
CAACGTCAAGCCGGTCGATTGATTGAACACGGTCCGCCGACGTTCGTCGTGAGCGTCGTGACCAGCAACTTCTCGTCAATCGCGGCGGACACGTCGTCAATGTGCATGACGCCGGCATTGTTGATCAGCACGTTGAGCTTCGGGTGCTCCGTGATGAGCCTGCCGGCGACGGCGGAGATGCTGGCGGGGTCTTCAATGTCCAGCTCGACCCACCGCATGCCAGGGTTGGCGCTGGCGACCTCGGTGAGGCGCCCCTTTCGTCGGCCGGCGATGATCACCTGATTGCCGCGTTTGTGGAGGGCTTCGGCCAGGCCGCGGCCGATGCCGGATCCGCCGCCGGTGATGAAGATCGTGTTGCCGGTGAGTTTCATGGGTTGGCTCCTTGTTGAAGACTTTGATGAAATGACACTGCCTGTTCACGAGATTGGAAACGAGTCGCCGAACATCGGCCTGCCGCTCTTGGATTGTTCCCCTGTCGCCTCGTCCTGAAGAACATCCCAACGCTCGACAAGAACCCCATCCTCGATCCGAACGATGTCCGCCGCAATCCAATTCGCGGGCCGGCCCATGCCCGAGAATCGCCCGTGGATGATCACGACGTCACCATCGGCCACAATCATCCCCGGTTCATACTTAAGCGTGGGTGGACTACTCTTGATGAGGTTGAAGAGGCCATCGCGGCCCGGCTCGATGTGGGCGCTGTGCTGGATGTATGTGGGCGACCAGTAGCGCTCTGCCGCGACGTAGTCCCGCTTGTTGAACAACGTGTCGAAGGCCTCGAGGACCAGTGCCTTATTCCTCTCCTGTGTCGTCTGACTCATAACGATCTCCTAACCATCGGTTCCCGCTACGTCCAGAAGAATCTTTCCGCCGCGTTGCGCATGCGCGACGGCTTCCTTGATGGACGAGAGGGCGTAGGTTGCCGCCACGGGAACGTGAACCTGGCCGGACGCTATCATCTCCGCCGCCTGCCCTGCGGCTGGTGCAAGTTTCGCCGCAAACTCCGGGTGGCCCATGAAAAAGCCCCGCACCGCGACAGGCTTGAAGATAATGTCCAGCGGGCTGATTGACATCGGATTCAGGCTCATGGCCGCAAAGCTGACGAGCGTGCCGCGGGGCGAGAGCGTCGCTGCGAGCACCCCTGTCGCCAGGCCGCTGACACCATCAAGCGCCAGGCGGAGTTCAGCATGATCGACAGCCGCTTTGATCCTTTCTGAAACATCGGGAGAGTCGACGACGACGAGGTCTCCGCCAATCGCCTCAAGCTCGGGCACGAGTTCTTGCCGCCGGACGATGTTGACGGTCTTCAGGCCGCGCCGTTTCGCGAAGGCGATCACCCACCGTCCGACACCGGAATTGGCGGCGTTCTGCACTACCCACTCGCCAGGTTTCAGGTTGACATACTCGCTGAGCAGCAGCGCGGCGGTCGGGGGATTGATGGAAAGCATCGCCGATTGCCGCGCGTCCGCATCAGGAGGCAGGGCGAAAAGTCCGTCTGCGGAAATGACCATTTGCTCCCGCCAGGTGAAGCTGGAGAGCGGCGGCAGAACCCGGTCGCCGACCTTGACGTTCCGCACCCCCGGACCCACATCGAGAATGCGGCCGACGCCTTCATTGCCGATGACGGTCGGAAGCGCGGGGCGCAACGCATAAATGCCCGTTGCAAGCAACAGATCGCTCGGGTTGATTGGACAAAACTCGACGCCGATGAGGACCTGGTTCGGGCCGGGACCGTCGGGCGCCGGAATGTCGACCAGTTTAAGTCCCTCGACGGGGTTGCCATAAGCCATAAGTTGAACAGCGCGCATATTGATGCTTCCTTATTGAGCCGTAAACCCGCCGTCGACCAGCAAGCTGTGGCCGATGACGAACGAGGACTTGCTGGAGGACAGCCAAATCACGGCGTCGGCGATTTCCTCCGGAGTGCCGATTCGGCCGATTGGGTGCATGGCCTCCATCGCGGCCCGAGCTTCGGGCTTCTCCCCGAAAAAACGGCGCGACATGTCGGTCTCGATCACCGCGGGCAACACCGCATTGATGCGGATGCCGTGTTTCCCAAATTCCAGGGCGGCCGATTTCGTTAAGCCGATGACGGCATGCTTGCTAGCCACGTAGATTTCAGCGCCCGGCATGCCGATCACTCCAGCCCCCGAAGACGTATTGACAATGGAGCCGCCGCCGGTCTTGAGCATGGCTGGGATTTCGTACTTCATGCTCAGCCAGACCCCTTTCACGTTGATGTCCATGACCTGGTCATAGGTCTCCATTGCTTGCTCCAGAAACGGCGTCGGCGTTTGCTCGATGCCCGCGTTGTTGAAGGCGAAGTCGAGCCGGCCGAACTGTTCCAGGGTGCGACCGATGAGGTTCTTTACCTGCGCTTCCTGGGCCACATCGCTCGGCACGAACATAGCTTCGCGTCCCTGCTCGCGCACGAGTCGAACTGTTTCCTCGCCTTCGGCGGCTCGGCGGCCGGCAACAACCACCTGGGCCCCTTCCCTGGCATAGGCGATGGCGGCGGCGCGGCCGATTCCTGAGGTCCCGCCGGTCACGAGAGCCACTTTTCCCTGAAATTCGTTCATGGTTGATCTCTCTTTCTTGTGTTGAATGGCTGTGCCCGACAAGTCTGTGCTAGCTCAGAAGAGATGCTGTGTTTCTTTGGCACCTTAGCCATTGGACGCGTTCCTCCAATTAATGCGAATTGCGCGTTGACCCAGATGTTCGAAACAGCGGGGTGACAATGCCGTCGTGCGGTCAGGCATTCATTCCGCCATCCACGGTAAGATTCGCCCCGGTCACGTACGAAGACTCTGGACCGGCAACGAACGCCACCATCGCAGCGATTTCATCAACGTGCCCGTAGCGGTCGAGTGCTGTGGCGGCCTTCTGCGGCACCGCCCAATCGCCCGTGGCGGGATTCAATTCCGTGTCAATCGGACCCGGCTGCACGTTGTTGACCGTGATGCCCCGGCTCCCGATTTCTCGGGCCAGCGCCTGACTGAACATCTTGACGGCCCCCTTCGTGGCCGCGTAGGGGACGAGCCCGGGCGCCGCCACACGCTCACCCACGGCCGAACCGATCATGATGATGCGACTGCCGCTCTTCATGTGCTTCAGCGCCGCCTGCGTCGCGACGAATACGCCGCGGACGTTGATGTCGATCACGCGATCCATCTCTTCCAGGGTGGCCTCCTCGAACGTTTTCGGAATGGCCGTCCCGGCATTGTTCACCAGAATGTCGAGCCGGTCGAATGCCATGACCGTCCTTTCGACGGCGTTGCGGACTGCGGCGGCGTCGGTGGCATCGGCCTGGATCGCGATCGCCTTTCCGCCTCCGCGTTCAATCACTTTGACGACGGACGCCGCTGCGTCAGCGCCCTTGGAGTAAGTGACGGCGATGCTGGCGCCGTCCGCGGCCAGGCGCTTTGCGATCGCGGCGCCGATGCCGCGCGAACCGCCGGTGACGAGCGCGACCTTGCCTGCCAGTGGTCTTTCCTGAGTAGTCCGTGACATGGCAATCTCCTTACTTGAATTAAATTGTACCATACAGTACAATGAAAGTGTACAGGGCCAGCGATGCCGGTCAAGGGCCAACAATGTTTATTTTTGAGAGGAGGTCGCCGTGCCCTCGGGACGCACGCGACAGTTCGACGTGGATGAGGCACTGGACCGGGCACTGGAGGTGTTCTGGGCACGCGGGTACGAGGGCGCCACACTCCCGGAACTGACCAGGGCCATGGGGATCAACCGACCAAGCCTCTACGCCGCCTTCGGGAACAAGGAGCAGTTGTTCCGCAAGGCGCTCAACCGTTACCAAACGGGGCCCATGTCGTTCCTGACCGAGGCCCTGCGCAAGCCGACCGCTCGGGCGGTAGTTGAGGCAATTTTCTCGGGGTTCGTCAGAATGCAACGCGACCGCGACAAAGCACGCGGGTGCCTGGTCGTGTCCGGGGCACTCGCGTGCGGCGAGGAGGCGGAGACGGTGCGCCGGGAGTTGGCCCGATTGAGGCAAGCGATCGTAGCGACGTTACGCAAGCGATTCGAGCGGGCCGTGCAGGACGGCGATCTGCCAGCAAGGACCGATTGCGCGACGCTCGCGCGGTACACTGCCACGGTGCTGAACGGCCTGGCAGTTCAGGCGGCCAGCGGGACGACCCAAAAGGAGTTGCGGCTGGTTGCGGCGCTGGCCATGCAAGCATGGCCATCTTGACCGATCTAAAAGGACTTCGGCCGATTTCGAGATGACCAGCTTGGCATAGTTCGGTCGTTGACCATTTCCTGCAATTCGCGGCCAAACAGCCGACTTAGCTTTGTCGCGCCGTCCCGGTTTAGGTGATCGCTATTGTAGAAGTCACGAGCATCGAATCGCGCATCATTCGAGAAATCGAAGTAGTGGGCGCCATATCGCGCTTGCAAATGTCGAACGGCGCCTCGAAACCGCGATTCCCGCTGCGGATCGAACTCCGTCGAATAGGAGCGATGAACGGGTGTTGTCACGAGAACGACCTGAATCTCGCGACGATGGAGTACGTCGAGCAGCTCGTCGAGAACGGCCAGATTTCGGCCAAGATTGTCCTCACGCATGAGACCATGATGGGCTGCCAGTCGCGCCGCTCCATCGCTGACCGCGGCATTCGGATCGACGGGCACGGGATTCTCCGCCCATCCGTTGGACTGCACTAAGGCGGAAAAACCGGGGTCATTTCCGGTGAGCAATATCTGTCTGGCAAGGTCTGGTCCGTAGAGAAAGAACAAGCTGTAGTTGCGAAGATCGAACTCGTTCACAAGATGTCGATGCGGAATCCCAAAGTAGCGGCGATAATAGCATGAGCGCCACTCCTCGCAGGATGCTTCCATATCGTACTCCAACGAAAAGTACGACAATCCCAAAACAACGCATTGCAGTGAGGGCAGTCGATCGATCTCTCGCAGGACCAGTTGCGAATCGTAATACAGGTCCTGGCTATATCCGGCCAGATTGATCGCCGGAAGACCAAGTTCGTCCGGATTCAGACCGCCGAGCACGTGCGACGAACCGAGCAGCAAGATCTTGGTGCCTGGCGACGACTCTAGCCGAGCCCTCTTGATGCTATAGGGATTAGGTATTTGGGCGAGCCGGATCTCCACACCAGCGAACAGGACGAGCTGAATGGCAGAAAAACTCGCCAGCTTCAATGCAAAGCGCGCTCGCCCCCGCGGACCTGTTTCAATCGCCGATTTGCCTTCGATTGATTCCGTCATCATCACAGAGCGGCTTAGATCGCCTACCAAATCCGGCTGGGCGAAGGGGACAGTCCCCGTTTTGCTTCGCGGACTCCGCAAAAGGGGGACAGTCCCCGCCGGATTTGTTAGGCGCTCCTAGAACTGAAAGTAAATAAACTGACGGGATTCGATTGATCCGAACATGACAATCACGATGATCGCGGCCTGATACGCGGCCCAGCGGACGGTCCAGGGCCAGCGAGCGAGCCATTCCGAGAAGGTCGCGGTTTGTTGCAACCCTTCGACGACAATCAGTCCCGCAATCAATCCGAAACAGGCGGCCAATTCGCCGGGCGACGTGAACAAGGCCGATACTCCCGTGTCCAGGCTGTGCCCGCCGTGCAGAGCTAAACTACGAAGCACCGGCCAAATACCTCCCACAAGTTTGCGGCAGATAAACCATGCTTCCGTGACGTTTCCCGCGCGAAAAAATACCCAACCAACGCAGACGAGTAAAAAAGTAACAAGGATTTGCCACGCTGCCTGCACTCGCGGCCAGCTTGCGAATCCGCTCCGATCGGCGACGTGTTGCCGGAGCGGCTTCGTGGCGCGGCCGACGATCAAGAAGATTCCGTGAAGTGCACCCCAAACGACATAGGTCCAGTTGGCGCCGTGCCAGAGGCCACTCAACATGAACACGATAAGAATGTTTCTGACCCAGCGCACATGGCCGACGCGACTGCCGCCCAGCGGAAGATACACGTAGTCCCGAAACCACGTCGACAGCGAGATATGCCAACGTCGCCAAAAGTCGCCGATCGATCTCGCGAAATAGGGTCGATCGAAATTCGACATGAGTCGAAATCCCATCACCTCCGCGGCTCCCAACGCGATGTCGCAATAACCAGAAAAATCGCAGTAAATCTGAAATGCGAACAGGATCGCGGCGACGAGGGGAGCCAGCCCTTGGAAGTCGCTCGGATGACTAAAATAGATCCCGACCGGCAAGGCCAATCGATCCGCGATGATGATCTTCTTGAATGATCCCCAGAGCATGAGCCGCAAACCGGCCGTCACGCGCCGGTCGTCGAAATAATGTCGCTCCCGAAACTGCGGCAGCATATTCTGCGGACGTTCGATCGGCCCTGCCACAAGTTGGGGGTAAAACATCACGTACAACGCATAGATGCCGAAATGACGTTCGGCGCGCTGGGCGCCCCGATACACTTCAATCGTGTAGCTCATGGCCTGAAACGTGTGAAATGAAAGGCCAATCGGCAGCAGGATATCTAGACTTCCGACCGGATTATGAAGTCCCATTGAATTCGTTAACCAGCTAACATTGGCATTGACGAAATTGAAGTATTTGAAAAAGAACAAGAAACCGACGTTGCTTAAAATACTGGCCCACAGGATCGACTGCTTATGCCGAGGATAACTTTCCATGAGAATCCCGGCGGAATAATCGACGACGATCGTCGCGCCCAGGATCAGGATGTATGCCGGCACGAAGCGGGCATAGAACCAGCAACTGGCTGCAACCAAGAGCGCCCATCGCCAAGAATGCGGCAGCGCAAAATACGCTAGCGTTACCAGCGGAAAAAAGCAGGCGAACTCCAAGGAGTTAAACAGCATGCGCTGGCTCCCTCCCGCACCGGCTGGTCGCTCACTGTGCGAGAACCGCCGGGGACTGTCCCCTTTTGCGCAGTCCGCGTAGCAAAACGGGGACTGTCCCCTTTGCCCACGCGCGGATAGGCTCTTGGAGAATGACCGAGAATGTCGGACGGTTCCGGCGGGCGGCATCGTCGCAAGCGGAGCCATTGCGGTCAAGGTCGATTCGAGTGCTTACGTGGGAGATTACACATCCCCGTCATCGACGAACTCGATTTCGGACTCCGCTTGCAATTGTTTCGCGCGGGCCGTCAGTTTGTCGTGAACGGCTTGCAGGTCGGCGGGGAGTTTCGAGGGTGGGATTTTCGACAGCACTTTCAGCGCCTTGGCGGGGCGGCGGTCGGCGTCGATCAGGATTTGCGCGAGTTTGAGCCGCATTCGGGCCGAATTATCGGGAAACTGCCGCAGGTAATCGATCATCGCGGGAACCGATTCGGACCACAGCTTTTGCTTGTGGAGCGCTTGGATCAAGGCCATCAAGTCGGCCGAATTCAGGTTCCATACGGGATTCGAAGCGCGCTGCTTTTTGTAGAGTTGCGCTGCGGCGGCCGCATCGCCGCTCTCTAGGCGAGTTCGCAGCGCGGCGGCGAGGAATTCCGCTTGCTGCTCGCCGAGAGACGCCGGCTGAGGAGGCGACGCGGGCTGAATCGCGCTGGAAGTTTGTTCGACTCGCGTGGGGAGTCTGTCCTTCCACACGGCGAACAAGTCCCAGCCTTCGCAATCGACCCAATCGAACTTGAGCAACGCCACGCCGAATACGGCTCCCACGCCCGCGCCGATCAGGTGCAACATCGCGCTCGACATCGAGAAGCCCATCAACCAGGCGACGAGGCCTTGCCAGATCAAATACGCGGTGGCAAAGAGAGTGATTGGCACCTCGACCAACACAGGTCGAATGAACCACATAAAACAGTTCATGTCATTCTTAGGCGCCCAAATCAGCGAGATCACCATCAAGCCGAAGACCACTCCCGAGGATCCCAGAGCCGATCCCTCCGAACCAAGCTCGATCGTTTGAACGATGACGCTATAGATCGCGCCGATCGTCAGATATAGAGCCAAGAACCTCCACCAGCCGAGCTTCCCTTCCACGACCAAGCCAAAGCCCCACAGGAAAAACATGTTGCCCAGCAAATGCACGACGTCGGCGTGCAAAAAATTGTTGGTAACCCATTGCCCGGGCTGAAGGCCGTGGCCAAATTGCAGCGCCCAGGGCTCGACGAACTGTGGCTCGACCTGCGCTGTGACGACGAACACGATCGCGTTGACGGCGATCAGCCCGATCGTGACGAAAGGGAAGTGATATAGCGGCGCGTCGGTATTGTATGGGATCAACATGCGGAATCCCTGCCGAGCGGCGCGTCGGTGACTTGCTCCCGTTCATTCACCGGCCCGTTAGATCTGCGAATAGGGGGCCGGCTTGAGGGTCAAGCTTTTGATGTTGGCGATGATTTCGGCGTCGGTGTAACCGGACGTGACACGGAGCTTTTGCCAGTCGGGGTCCTTGCCGAACTCACCCCAGGCCTTGCCGCGAGCCGCCGCGTCCGGATACGTGAGCATGTAGGTGATGTTGAACATATCCGGGCCGAACAGCATCTCGCCGAAGAACACCGGATTGAGACCAACGCGGCGGAAGATGGCCAGCTCGCGAGTTTCAAACATCTCGAGCTTCTTGCGGAACGCGGCTTCGCTCGGACTCCGATAGCGGCGCAGCTCGAAGACGCGACTTTCCTTCTGCATAGGCGCTTCGAGCGCGGGCATGAAACGGGCCGCACGCATCAGCCGCGCTTCGTGGTTCACATACGCCGGGTCCTTCGGCGAGGCAGACAAAAAAGCCGCGCCGGCCTTCTGATAGTCCGCATCAATTCGGAGTGTCGTGGACAGGGCCGCGGCCGAATCCATTCCGGCGTGCGGTATCAGCACATAGATCACGGGAGCGTCGGCCTTGCTGGACTCGACGAACACACCGACCGGTCCGGCGCCCGCACGGCGAAGGGCGGGGATGAGCGCGTGTTGGAAATAATCGTCGGCCTTCTGGACCATGCCGCCGTCCGTCATCTGGTAGAGCCACAGCTCGTAAACTTGCCGCTTGGCGTCGGCTGGCGGGGCAGCCTCGGCGAGCCGAGAGACCGCCGAGATACCGACGACGCCCACAGCGCCGCCGGCAAGAGAGCGAGCCAGGAATTCCCTCCGGGGCACCAACGAACTCATGGGTTTTCTCCGCAGAATCGGCCGGTTGCACAATTGCGCCGTGCCGCTAGGAAATCGATCGATTCATTGCGTTCTCCGGCCTGACTTTCCGGAAGCGCAAGACTAGCCGTTAGCGGCAGCGATTGCAAGCAATGGGTGACGCGATCGTCCAGCGTGTGGGGCGGCGATTGAATTCAGTCCCACGGATCCGGCCTGTACTCGCGTCTCGCGGCGAGCCGATTTCTCCTTCTTCGCCAAATACTTGTCGAACCACTCGATCATCTTCGGCAGGTACTCCTTGACCAACTCGCCGTTGTGTTCGCCCCCTTTCTTGATAATCAATTCCGACGGAACGCCGGCTTCCTTCAGCTTGGCAGCCATGATCTCGGCCTGCTGGAGCGGAACCAGCGCGTCCTTGTCGCCGTGGATGATGAGCGTCGGCGGGTTGTCTTTGTCCACGTGATTGATGGGCGAGATGTCCCGGCCAATTTCCTCGCGCTTCGTTTCGTCGGTGATCAGCTCAAACGACTTGGTCTTCTGATCGAGGTGGTAGAAATCGAAGGCGCCTTTGATCGGGACGATGGGGTGCGTGCCGAGCATGACCTTGCCCTGCTCGCCCCAATTGAGAAAGTCGGTCGGCGGATAGAAGGAGACGACGGCTTGGACGCGGCTGGATTCGCGGTCGATCGGGTCGGAGGCTTTGGGATCGCCGTCCTTGCCGGCGCAGCCCTGCATCAGCGACAGGTGCCCGCCCGCCGATCCGCCCGTGATGCCGAGGCGGTCAGGATCGATGCCGTACTCCTTGGCGTTGTGGCGGATGAAACGGACGGAGCGATGTAGATCTTCGAGGATTTCGGGAACCGCGTATTTCGGATTGCTGCCATGGACGACGGCGAAGACCGTATAGCCTTTGTCGAGCAATGGTTGGATGTAGAGGGGAATGGCGCCGTTGATTCCGTTATGGTCAGAATACCAACCGCCGCTGACAACGAATATCACGCCGGCGCGATTGGCATCCTTCTTCGGGGAGAAAACGTCCATAGTCAGCGCGGTGCCGAACTTGCGCCCGTAGATGACCTCCTGGCGGGAGTAGTTGGGCTCGTCGGCGCGTAGCGCAGCGAACGGTAGGCAGGCGGTGGCGGTGAAGACGACGGCAAACAGCAGGAAGCGTTTCATGAAGACTCCCGTGTGAAGATGCGCGGGCTGGAGCGCGAGGCGACCAGCATGTTTGACTGCGTTTAGACGGTATCATAATCGAAGCCCGGCTCGCCGTCTCGCGCTTTCATCCCCAAACCCCTAGCCCCGAGCCGATTCCCCTGCTATATTTCCCTATCCAGCGGCTGCTGCCGCAAACCGACGCGGGGTGGAGCAGTCTGGTAGCTCGCGAGGCTCATAACCTCGAGGTCACAGGTTCGAATCCTGTCCCCGCCATTTTTTGGAATGGCCCGCTGGGCAAATCGCAGTGGCTCTGGGTGTTTTGGGGTCTTTGGAGCGTAGTCGTGGATTTGAATTCGATCCGCCATGCGTTGCGGGAAGAACCATTCAAGCCCTTTGTGCTCTGCCTGGTCGACGGACGACGGATCCCGGTCAAGCATCCGGAGTTCGTCGCGATGAATCAACGCATTGTGATCGTGACCGACGAAGACAGCGAAACAAAAATCCTTGAACCGCTCTTAATCGTATCACTTGAGCCGCTTCTCCATGCAGGCAAGTCCGGCAATGGCTCGCACAAGAAAAGACGCCGGTAGCCGTTGCTGATCCTGCGGCGAGTTCGCGAGGGTTCGATGCGAATCGCTCAGGTAACGGTGGCCGTGTGCAATCCGGCGGATACGGAACGGCGCTGGGAACGCCTATTCGTGATCGATACCGAGGCGCTCGATTGCATCGTCCCGGGCAATCGCCTCCGCGAAATCGGGATTGAGCCCACGCGCGAGCGAGTTTACGAACGGGCCGATGGCTCGAAGGTGGCGTTGCCAGTCGGCTGCGCTCATTTTGAATTCATGGGCGAATTCGTCCCTGCAAACGTGATCTTCGGCGCGGACAACGCCGATCCGGTGCTTGGCATGCTCGCCATACAATCTGTCGGCATCGAATTTGATCCTCTCGGTCAGCGGCTCAAACGACGCCCCGCGGTGAGGCTAAAAACGATGAAAGAACTCGTCCGGTTGCGAGACGCCCCCGATGGCTCGTAAGACTGACGACACGAGCAACTCATCAATGTTCATCAATTCCCGAACCCGTTGTTTCCGCGCCATTGTTTTTCGGTTCGGGTTTCCAAGCCTCCTCGTGATGCTATTCACGTGTGCTTTCGTCGGGTGTGGCCGCGAACTGCCTGGCGACAAGGCGGGGCGTGGTGACATGAGTTCGACAATCGACGGCCGTTCTACGAGCGCGACCACCAACTCAACAACTGACTCTCCGCCCGTCCGACACGAGTTTCGAGGAGCGCGGACGGTACTGCGAGTTGGAAGTCTCACTGTCGACGTAATGGAGATGATGGTTCACCGACGGGCTGTCGAGCTGGGAGATCGCGTGCAAAAGGCCCTCGGTCAGAATCCGGAGTGGGCGCTCGAGCGCGTCAAGAATCTGAAATCGGGCGAACCATTGCCATACGATCCACGACTCGGCGTCTCTCGCGCCGAATGGGACGAGTATCTCGCACTGGGCAAGAAGATGTTCATGCGGAAGAAGTCGGAAGCTACGCTGGTGATCGCGAACAAGGACAGTGATGATATCTACATTCTGGACGGCGGCAAATCGCTCCCGGATTTCACTGGAATCGAAATCGATTTGAAAAACGATCTGGTCCGCACTCCGCTGGGCGTCGCGAAGAATCGCTCGGAAATACATGCAGACGAGCAATCCGCGATTGGCGCCTGGAACGGTGCGCAGTGGCAGTCTGACGATGATATCGTGACCGCCTTCACAAAGGGAAGTGTTAAGCTCGCCATTGGAAGCCTCCAAGCCTCTGGTCGAGGCGTTCTGTACTACGACGCCACGAAGATAGGAATCGGGAATATCTCGCATGTCTTGATTTTCAATGTGCCCGGCCAGTGAAGACCCCGCAGACGCGCATGCAAAGATCGCGTGGGACATGATTATTTCTTCACGAACTCCCGAAGGCTCGCCGAATCGGTGTCCGATATGTGCGAGCGTCGTGCAGATTGAGCCATCGTCGCCGTTTGGCGATGGGCCTTGCCCGAATTGCGGGACGCTGCTCTTGTTCGTCCAAGTTGGCCGCCATGCGCTTTTCGTCACGGGAGAGGAGGCGGAGGCGATTCGCGAACGAATTCGCACGTTCTCGCAAGATGACGAAGAGATCCGCGAAGAAACGATCCGCCAGCTTCAATCCATCCTTGCCAGGCACGACGCCAATTCGCTGGACCTCGTTGAGTTGGTAATGGAGATAGAGGATTTCGATAGCACGTGCTGAGTATGTCACGCAAGGAGGATGCCTTATGAGCGAATATCAATTCGTGGCCTTTCGCGCGATCGATGGCCCGGTCAGCGAAAAGAACCTCAAATACATGGAGAAGCAATCTACGCGGGCCGAGATCACGCGCTGGTCGTTCGAGAATGAATACCATTTTGGCGATTTCCGCGGCAATGCATTGGAGATGATGCGCCGCGGCTATGACATTCACTTGCACTACGCAAACTTTGGGATTCGCAGCCTATTTCTCCGGTTTCCCAAGGGGTTGCCCGATCACGACGCGGCGAAACCCTATCTCGATGGCGACTCGCTCCAGTTTAAGAAGGATAAGCGCGGACCGGGTGGAACTCTGGCAATCGAGCCGTTTTACGAACCCGGCGACCTAGAAGAGCTTTGGGATCTCGACGAAATGGTGGACGACTTAATTCCGATCCGAAAAGAGATCCAAGCTGGCGACACCCGACCGTTGTACTTGGCTCATCTGGCGATTTGCTGCGACTGCAATCACGACCCTGATGAACAAATGGAGGGGCCTGTTCCCCCTGGACTTGAAAAACCGACCAATGCACAACTCGCATTGGCCAGTTTCTACTGGATCGGCAAGGCACTGATTGCCGCCGCCGCACGTCCGGATCGGTCGTCCGCCGGGGACAATCATCGCCGCACCGTTGCGCAACTTCGATCCGAAGCAAAAGAGATCGAGAACAAGTCGGCTCGAAGGAAGGCTGCGGCGGACGCCCAGGCCCGGGCGCGACTCTTGGCCAAAATGGCCGAGAACCCGACACCGTTTCTGCTGAAGACGGAACAACTGGTCGTTGAACGCTCCACAAATGCCTATGGCAAGGCGAGTTCGCTTCTCGCCGATTTGCGCGAGGCGCTATCCGAAAGCGATAAATCGGATTTGGCAGAGATGCAGGCGCGGAAACTCCACGATGCTCACCCGCAATTCCGCGGCCTCACTGCGGCTCTTCGACGCGAAGGATTCATTCCGAAGCCGGCGAAACGAACGGCGCGGCCGAGAAGTCAGAACTGAAACGATTGCCCCTAAACTAGCGCCCAGCTTCGTCAGCGTGAACTCGTGATTGGCAACAGCCCGCCGGTCAATTTGACGGGCGCCGAGCGGACTTGAACTGTTGCCGGGGCGAGGCCTTGTCGGGCTGCGGTCAAGGTGATGACGCCGGACGTGAGCGTCGAGCGGATCGCTACGCGGTTGATTCCGCATTCGGTGTCTAGAAATAGGTTGTTGGTTGAGCCGACCATTCCGCTATTGTATCCGCCGCGCCAGATTCCCGGCCCGTCGATCGTGAAGTCGATGCGCGCCTGATCGGTCGGACAGCGATGGCCGTCGGCGTCGCAGACTTCGACGTCGAACAATGCCACGTCCTGGCCATTGGCGCGCAGGCCGCCGGCACCGGTCGTAGCGGTCAGTTTCACGCTCTTGGCAAGTCCGGCGGTCGTTAGCGCGTCGGTGCAAACAATCGCGCCGTGGGCATCATAACCGGTCGCCTTGATTGTGCCGGGTTCCCACCTCACATCGTGGAAGGTGAACACATATCCGTCCGCCGGTTGATCCGCGCGGCCGAGCGACCGCCCGTTTATGTTTAGCTCGACTGCCTGACAGTGATTGGCGAACACGTAGATCGTCTTTTTCGTCCCCGCGGGATACGTCCAATGCCCGATGATGTGCAGATCGGGGCGCGGGCTTTGCATGACGCGGTAGGCGTAGTAGGCCTCTTTTGGCAGCCGGACGGCATCGACCTTGCCACTGACGCGGGCGACTTCGCTCGAGTCCTGCCGCCCGTCGGCGTTGGAATCCGAGAAGTAGATTGAAGCGTAGCCGGACCACCGCGAACGACGCGGGTCGGGGTCGGCGATGCGGTTCTGCCAATAAGCCGTGTACCGTGCGGCGGCCGCCAGGCAGAAGGTCTCGCTGTTCCAGTGATAGGTGTCGTTCGGCCCCGGCTTGAAGCCGTAGTCGGGCGGCGAGAAGTCGTCCCAGAACCGCCGGGCCGCCTCGTCGCGGAAATCCTCGGTCTCGATGATCGGCGCGCGATCGCGCCGCTCGGCGCTGTAGGCACGGAACATGTCGCTCGGGCCTTTGAGCAAGTCAGTCCGTCGATCCTGACCGATCATCACGCCAAAATACTCGGCTACCGGAGTGGCGGCCGGATCGTTCAGCGTGCGGCAGCCGATGACGCGACCGCCGTTGGGGTCCCACTCCTTTTTCAGTTCGACCATCTGCTTCATGTGCTCGGCGCCGACCCCGTTGTTGCCGGCCTCCCAGAACAGGATGCTGGGGTTGTTGCGGAAGTAGATCATCGAGTCGCGCATCACCTCGATCCGCTGCTCCCACTGGCGGCCCTCGACATCTTTCTCCTTGTCGCCCGCCGGACAGACCTCGACGATTCCGGCACGGTCGCAGGCACAAACGTCAACGCGTTGCGGCGCGATGTGCATCCAGCGCAGGTAATTCGCACGGCTGTCGCGGATCAGCCGGGCTGTCAAATCGTGCATCCAATCGGGATAGGCCTGTCCAAGTCCGGCCCATTCGTTGGACGATCGCTGCGAATAGCCGGTGAGGTACGTGAACTTGCCGTTGATAAACACGCCGCCCGTCCCAGCGCCACCGCGAAACTCGGTTTTGCGGAAGCCGGTCGTCGTCTTGGCGACATCGATGACGTTCCCCCCAACAGTCAAGATCGTATAAACGTCGTACAAACTTGGTTCGTCAGGACTCCAGAGCCGCGCCGCCACGAGATGGCCGGACGCCTTCATCGTTTTTCGACTGCCGCCGGCAAGATCGATTGTACTGCCGTCACATCGCGCACTGACGTGGCCTTGCCAATCGACAACGACCGCCGATAGTGTGACCGAGGCGCGGACTTTCGACTCGTTTGCAACTTGCGACTCGATATTCACGTCGCAGCCGCCATCGGCGACTGCAATGTTCGACGGATAGACATACACGCCACTAGTCTTCAGCCCATCGTAGAGCGGCAGCGTTTGATGGATTGGGTCCATTGCATGGAACCAGACGTGGCGATTGATGCCGCCGTAATTCGGGTTGAAGTCCTTCGACTCCCATTGGAACGCGGTGCCAGTCGCCCGTTCTGCATAGCGGCCGCTGTTATCGACTAGGACCGCGAGCACATTCTCACTATTGCCGAATTTGGCGCCGGCGGTCATGTCCGCTCCGTAAGCAGTCACGCCGTTTTCCGAAAGTCCAATCATTTTACCGTTCAAGAAGATCTGTCCGGCCTGGCGCATCCCCTCGAATTCGAGAAACAGCTTGCGCCCTCGCAAGTCGGCCGGCAACGAAAAATGCTTGCGGTACCAGGCGACTCCCATGTATGCGCCTTGCTGGCCGCCGCTATGAGAGATGATTCGATTGAACGTGTCGATGTCGTTGTACGTGTGCGGCGTGCTGACGACCGTCCAGCCCGAATCATCAAAGCCAGGCGCCTCGGCCCCCGGCAAATCCTGGCGGATGAACTTCCAGCCGACATCAAACGAATAGACGGCGTGCGGCGAGGTGGGGGGCGCAAAGGGTGCTTGGCCAACTTGCGCAAAAGCGGCGCCGCTCGTTACGCAATGAAGCACGAGGAATAAGCAAGACGCCAATCCTTGTCGCCGTCTCTCAGTCACGAAGCGCCTTCGACTTGCAGTACACGGCCGCCGATGCCAATCGCCACAATTCAGTTCGGAATCCATCGACCACCAAGTGCAATCGTTGCGATGCATCGAATTCCTATTTATTGGACGCGAAGTTCCAAGTTGGTCAAGCAGAATTCTGCGAATCGCCGCTATAATCTTCGCGTGGGAGATTCCGACCTCAGCCGATGCAGACTGTTCGTCATCCTGGCGACGATTGGCATCAATGTCGTTGCCGTATCGCTCTTGGTGTTTGCGCCGTGGTCGGGTTGGCGGACGGCGTTGGCGCTGAATCTGATCGACAACGCGCTGCTACTGGGCTTCATGCTGCGGTACCGCGACGTCCTCATGGCGCGGCTCATCGTCTTCGGACTTTCCGCCGGAGTCGTCGAACTCGTTGCCGATGCCTGGCTCGTCGGCATCACGGGCACGCTGGATTATTCGATCGGTGGCGGGCCGATGCTCTGGCGATCGCCCGTCTGGATGCCCGCGGCTTGGGAAGTCGTATCGGTCCAGTTCGGCTATGTCGGCCTGCGGCTTTGGGAGCGGTTCGGCGCAAGCGGATTGCTTCTCAACGGAATCCTCGGGGCGATCAACATTCCGTTCTACGAAGAGATGGCCAGACGAACCCACTGGTGGCAATACTCGGGCTGCCGAATGATCTCAGGCACTCCGTGGTACATTATCCTCGGCGAATTTGCCATCGCCGTGCTGCTCGGTCTGTTGGCGATCTTCGTCAAGCGCGGTGGCTGGCGGACTTCGATAGCGGCGGGAGCCGCCGGGGGCGCCGGCATCTTCGTCGCATATGCGGTTGCGTTTACGCTCATTGAGGGCTGGCCACGTCGCTGACGATGAGCGTCGCCGTTTCGTGACTTGGTCAGGCTATCTCCGGCAGTTCGTAGCCTTTGCGGCGCGGGCGAGAGACGTAGGTGTTGGCCTCGGCGTCGTCGAGGAACTGCTCCTTGTCGGGATCCCAGCGGAGCTTGCGGCCGACTTCGCGGGCGATATTGAGCAGGTGGCAAACGCTGATCGAGCGATGCCCGATCTCGACGTCGGCGTTCGGCTTCGCTCGGGTCTTGATGCAATCGAGCCAATTCTGAAGGTGCGGCCGGGCGACCCAGCCGCGGTCGGCCAATTCCTCGGCCGTTGGCGGCGGCGGCGCGTTCTTGATAAGGTCGGGAGGATTGCTGGTGAATTTATTGCGATTGATCTCGATTTTGCCATGCTCACCGGTAAAAATCGCGCCCCCTTCGGGACCGCGAGGGCGACTGAGTTCCATCCGCACCTCGACGCCGTTGGCATAGCGCATCGAGACCTTGCCATTCGGTCCGGACGTGACCGGCCAAATCTCAACCGGTCCTGTCTCGCTCGCGCCGAGAGCCCATTGAATCTGATCGACGCCGTGGGCGCCCCAGTTGGTCATGTCGCCGCCGGAGTAATCGCGCCACTGCATCCAACTGAATTGCAGTTGCGAATTGAAGGGTCGCAACTCGGTCGGACCACACCAGGCGTCCCAGTTGTCTCCTTCGGGGACCGCCTCTTCTGGCAAACCGGAGTAGCGTTTCGGGCCGCCGTAGGCCAGGCCTTGCACGACGATGAGCTTGCCCAAGCCGCCGTTGCGAACGAATTCGCAAGCCACCCGGTTCCGCTCCATCGTTCTCTGCTGGCTGCCGACCTGAAAAACTCGCTGATCCTTGCGGGCCGCGTTGACGAGTGCACGGCCTTCGGCGATGTAGGCCGTGAGCGGTTTTTCGGCATACACGTCCTTGCTGGCCTGGCAAGCATGAATGGCGATTCCGGCGCGCGCGTGGTCGGGCGTGGCGACGACCACCGCGTCGAGCTTCTCCTTGTCGAGCATCTCGCGATAATCTTGATACACTTTCCAATCGGCTTTCTTTTCCGCCACGGCTTCGTGAGCCCGCTTGATGTAGCAATCGGCGACCGCGACGATATGCCCCGGCGGCGGGAGTTGATCGATCAACTGCCTCGCCCGATGTCCAGTTCCGATAAAGCCGACGATCACGCGGTCATTGGCGCTCGGCTTTTCGTCGGCGCCGAGCGCGGTCGAGGAAATCAGATGGGGCAGAGCGATGGCTCCTGCCGCGCCGACAGCCGAGTATTTGAGGGCTTCGCGTCGCGAAAGTCGGGATGAACTCATCGTTGAATCTCCTTGGCTGGGCGGGTGCTGCGGGCGGGTGCGTCGTGGCAGGGATTGTGCTGACACCGCTAACTATCTTCGCCTAAAACGAAACGAGTTGCAATTGCCGAGACGGGCTTCACGAAGCTGCCGCCGGGTTTTCCCAGCGCACGCGAGGGAAGCGCGCGAAATCGCCGTCACACGACGCAAGCGTTGCCCCGAGCGCGATGGCGATGGACGCGAGATGGGCATCCGTCGTCAGATTGCCCGCCGTGCCGGTCTCTCGAAGCAAGTCGCGCAGAATATGCCATTGCTCGTCCGTTTCGGTGACCAGTCGCGTATTGGGATGCGCAAGCCACGTTTCGACGCGATCGAGCGCCTCGCCGGAAGTTAGCGGGCTGGGAAACACCCGCGGATTGGTTGCCAAGCGCAGAAATCCAAGGATAACAACCCACGCGAGACCGATGGGCTCGCCGCTGCCAAGCGCCTCCTCCCACCAGCCTCGCACGCGAGCATGTTGCGCGGCATCCCGATTCACGGCATACAGCAATACGTTCAGATCGATGAGCTTCATTTGCGGGCCGCCAGTTTACGCACGGCGTGCTCATCTTCATCGGCGGCGGCCAACGCCAGCGCTTTGTCGAGATTGGCGAATGGCGCGCCCAAGGAAAACACCCGCTCGCGGTAGCGCACATGCCTCACACCGCGGCTGGCCATTCCCTGGCGGATGGCTTGATTTATCAGCTTGGTGATGGGAACTTTTTCAGCGATGGCCCGGCTCTTGAGTTCGCGAAGCAAATCGTCGTCAATTCGCACAGTCGTTCTCATAATTGCATCATAGCATCACAATCGTTGATGTCAACGCATCAGTTTGCACCGCCCGATCTCTTCGATTGCTCGCGCGACATTCATTAGATTCCTGCGGCGGACGCCGAAGTCAGCCATTCCAAATTGCCGATAGCTAAATCTATTGGCAGTTACCCTATCTTTTCTGGCCCGCACGGACATCTTCATGCTCTCTATCTTCCGTGCCCAGCGAGGAGATTTACCCCGCAATGATGGCGCGAGCCCAGAATATAAAGAACTTGGACAACTTGAGAGATTTCGTTAATAAGACCCTCTGCTATCAACATCAACTCGTAATCGGTGCGTTTCGGATGACGGAGCGTCTGTTGCTCCGTGGGGATCAACCGTGCGGAATCTTGTTTTGTCTGCACGGCCCGAGGGCGGTCAAATTCACGGCGGTTTGGGAAACCGAACGCAACACAGTCTTGTTTTACGGGTCGACCGGCGAGCGATTGCAAAAGATCCAGCTCGTCGAACCGCTCGCGGAAGAGCTTCCAAAGACGTCTTGACAGGCGTTCAGGAGTACTATACATAAATATACTATCCTATCGCATACGGAGGTGCCTTCATGTTGGTTTTGTCCCGCAAGCAGAGTGAGCGAATCAAAGTGGGCGACTCGATCGTCGTGACCGTGGTCCGCGTCTCCGGTGATAAAGTGCGGCTGGGGATCGAAGCCCCGGCCGATATGATCGTGTTGCGAGAGGAATTGGAAACGCGCGGCGCGCCGGCCGCTGCCTTGCCGGAGTTGAACGGGCCGCCGGCACTCAACGGCTGAGTTCGAACGATGGGTGACGACGGCGACACTCTCGTAGCCCGACGCCGGTAGCCTTGGCCACGTGGCCGACGCTGCCCGGGTCGGGCTACCCCGGATCGTCTTCCGTCTTGAGCTTCGCCGTCATCAAGAGAAACTGGTCGAACGAGTACACCCGCTGCTCCGGGTCGGGAGCCAGGCAGCGTGCGACCACCTCGGCCAGCCGGCGATTCGTCTGCGGCCTTTCCGACAGCACGTCGATCGTCGGATCGTGTTGCAAGGCCGCCTGTCCGTGCCCGCGTTCCCAGGGCAGCTTGAACGTGAGCATCTCGTAAGCCATCGCACCGAACGAGAACACATCGATCCGCCAGTCCTTGGCTCGCCGCCGGACCACTTCCGGCGCCAT
Source organism: Pirellulales bacterium (assembly GCA_035939775.1). Taxonomy (NCBI): domain Bacteria; kingdom Pseudomonadati; phylum Planctomycetota; class Planctomycetia; order Pirellulales; species Pirellulales bacterium. The sequence goes on from DASZFO010000353.1 coordinate 20,285, forward strand.
GTAGTTGGCCGTCCCGGTGCGATTGCCCGGCTGCATGAACTCGGGGGTGGCGGGGATCGTCAGCCCGAAATCGATGAGCTTGATCGTTTCCAGGTCGTGCGAGCAGACGAAATTCCGCGGGCAGACGTCGTGGTGGATGTAGCCGGTGTCGTGGACCGCCTTGAGCGCCTCGGCTGCCTGCCGCAGCAGCTTGACGCGCCGCCCTTCGAGCCGCCGATCTTTGGAGACCAACACCGAGTGCAACCCCGGTCCTTGAATGAATTCGACGACGATGAATTGCAACCCATCGGTGCTCGTGCCGAATTCGAGTGTCTTCATGATGTTCGGATGGTGGATCGCCATCCCGATTTCCCCCTCGCCAGGCTTCTTCAATCCCTTGAAGCGGGCCTCGTACGCGATGTGCTTCTCCAAGTCCAATATCTTCAGCCCAACGACCTGCCCCGTCTGCCGGTCGCGGGCCATATAAAACGTGGACATCGTGCCCGTGATCGCCTCGCGCAGCAACTCAAACCGCGTGGTGATATTGGTCTTCGAGCCGAACAGCGATTTGAGGTTTCCCAGCAGGCCCATTCTCGATCGCGGCGCCTTTCTGTGTGTGGTGTATTAACCCGGCTTTGCTTGGGAATCTACTTTCCGCGAGTCTCGGCCTCGCGACGCGCACGCAATGACGCAATCCGACGACCGCCGGCTAGCGCCATACATGGACGACCAGCCGGTGGATTCCAAGGCGCAGCATCGGAAAAAAAGCCGCACCGCAGCCAATTCTACTCTAAAGTCACCGCCGGCGAATGGCAACCGACGAAGCGTCACATCCCGCAATAGTCGATCGCCCGAGCGATCTCGCTCTTTAGATCGAAGCGGCGGACGATGCGGTCGATGAAACCGTGCTCGAGCAGGAATTCGCTGGTTTGAAAGCCCTTGGGCAATTCGATGCGGATCGTGGCTTTGATGGTCCGCGGGCCGGCGAAGCCGATCAGGGCCTTGGGTTCGGCGAACACCAGATCGCCTAAAGAAGCGAAGCTGGCGGCCACGCCCCCCATCGTCGGATTGGTGAGCACCGAAATGAACAGCCCGCCACTTTCGCTGTAACGGGCCAAGGCAGCGGAGACCTTGGCCATTTGCATCAGTGACAGGATGCCTTCGTGCATCCTGGCGCCGCCGCCGGAGCCGCTGACGATGATGAGCGGCAGCCTCTCTTCGGTGGCCCGTTCGGTGAGCCGGGTGAGTTTTTCGCCGACGACGGAGCCCATGCTTCCCATGATAAAGGCCGAGTCGGTCACGCCGAAAGCCACGCGGCGGGCGCGGATCATCCCGCCGCCAACGAGCGCCGCGTCGCGCAGGCCGGTCCGCTTCTGTTCGGCCTTGAGCCGCTCGGCATAGGGTTTTTTATCGGCGAAATTGAGCGGATCGGTCGGCTCCAGATCGGCGGACCACTCCTCAAATGTCCCGTCGTCGAGCACCTGTTGAATGCGATCCTTGGCCGAAACGTACCAATGGAATTCGCATTTGGGGCAGGTCCCGAGCCGCTTTTCCGCCTCCTTGCGGTAGATCATCTGCTGGCAGCCGGGGCAGAGCTGCCACAGACCCTCCGGCACGCCGCGCTTTTTCCAATGCGGGCGTTTCATGCTCGATTGCTCGACGGCGGGTTCGATCTTTCCAACGGCCATAACACTCGGCCTCCGGCTTTGATCAGACGACCGCGATGGAGCGGAATCCGCATGAACTCCATCACCGCCTAAGTCGCTCGGGATCCTTCGCGAAATCACCTGAAGTGTTGCGAATCCAGCTACTGACTACATGGCGAATGTCACTTCGGCTTGGCGGCGATCGCCCCTCCGGCATCGGCCGGCGACGCCTCATCGGTCGCGCGAATCTCGAAGCCAGCCGACTGTGATCGCCGCACTCGCGGCTGAACCTCAAACACTTCGAGCCGGCTGCAACCGTTGGCGGCCTTCCACAGATCGCCCACTTCGCTCCCCAAGATGCGGCAGCGAATGACGCTGGCCAGCGGCTCGGGAGCGACCAGAGCGATCGTGCCAAAGCGATGCTTGCGAAGCAGCTTGTCGAGCATCGCGTCGGCTCGTTCGGCCACCACGGCCAGCATTTCGCCCTCCGGCGGGCAAACGTTTTCCGGATGATCCTGCCACTGCTTGTAGACCTTCGGCTGCTTGCGTTTCACATCGTCGATCAACATCCCCTGCCATAAGCCGTGATCGAGGTTTTCCAGCCGTTCGAATATTTTGGGCTTGAGCTTGAGCGCCGCGCCGATCAATTCGGCCGTCTCCTGGGCCGCCTGGCAGGCACATGAATATAGCGCCGTCAGCGATCGGCCCTTCAGGCAGTCGATGGCCGAAAGAGCTTGATTCCGCCCGTCATCGTTGAGTGGAATGTCCAAGTTCCCCTGAATCCGGCCTTGAACGTCGTAGTCGGTCGAACCGGGACGAATTAGCACGATCTGAACCATAGATTTCTCGTTGTCCACAAAAGTCATCCCAACTTCCAAAGCTGACGTAATCAACGGACGAGTTCCTCGCGAGCCAAACGGGTCAATTCGGCCAAGGTATGGACGTAGTCCGAATCCGGCGCAAATATCGCCGAGCCCACTGCAAATAGTTGCGCACCGGCTGCCGCCGCGGCGCCAATCGTCGATTCATGGATGCCGCCGTCGATCCCGAGCAACGGCTGAGAACCTGGACGATTGCTCAATTGTTTGAGCTTTTCCAGCACTCGCGGATCGAATTTCTGAGCGCCAAAGCCCGGCATGACGCTCATCACAAGAATGCTATCGCAGAGATCGACGACCCCTTCGATCGCCGAGACGGGCGTTGGGGGATTGATCGCCAATCCGGCAGTGCAGCCCTGGCCATGTATCTGCTCCAAAACTGGCCGCGGATCGGCGACCGCCTCGAAGTGGATCGTCAAATGGTCCGCCCCGGCGTCGTGAAACTGGCGAATGTACTCAGTCGGATTGGATATCATCAAATGGGCTTCGATCGGCAGGCTGGTGTATTTCCGCACTGCCTCGACAATCATCGGGCCGTAGGTCAAATTCGGCACGAAATGACCGTCCATCACGTCCAGATGAAGTGCGTGGACGCCGGCCGCCTCCAGACGGGCGATCTCATCGGCCAAATGACCGAAATCGCAGAGCAACAGAGACGGCAAAATCACCGGCGAGGAAGCCCGCAATTCGATGAAGCGCGAGCCTCGAAGCCGACAACCATCAACTTGTTCGACCACGTTGGATGCAGTCACAAATAGTAGATGCGATCCCGCCGTCGCCTTCTGCGCTCGAGCGGAGTTGCTGATTTCGAGATGCCCGAAATCGAATGGGGGCCGCGGCACTTTGCCCGGCTATGAACGACGGACAAGCGATTCCACGCCCGTTTAGTCCGCAGTTCACGTGTCTGATTGTATCATGGCCCCGATCGCCCGTACATCGGGCTTGATACGATTGACGTAAACAATTGCAGTTGTGAATGTTACGTCATTTGACACCAAACGGACTCTGAGCCGCTGGGTAGTCGTCGGATGTGTACGTTATCAAACCAAGGAGGCATTCGCGTCGTACCCCGAGGCCGAAATCAGCAAGTTGCCGCGCCCGGTGGTCCGGAATTGCCAGCCGGCGATCCTGGCTTGAATGGTTATTGTCGATCGAGGTCCAAGCTGCGCGGCAATTCGGCGAGGCCCTGAATGCCGAATAGCTTGAGAAACCGTTCGGTCGTCAAGTAGCGCGGCGCCCGAGGCCCCTCGTCGGGCCGTTCGATACGGACCAATCGGCGGCGAACCAGTTGGGCTAAGATCGGTCCGCTCGAGGTGCCTCGCAAGTGATTGACCTCGTCGGCCGACAGTGGCTCGTTATACGCGATCACTGCGAGGACTTCGATGGCGGCGGGAGAAAGCCGGGCCTCTTTGATCCGCCCTTGGAGCCTATCGCGAATCGGCTCGAATTCCTCGCGGAGAACCAGCCGATAGCCGGCGCCTTGACTGGCAATTCGATAGGGCCGGCGGTCGCCAGCATAAGCTTCATTCAATTCCTTGACGAGTTCGTCGATCTCGGTCGGACGCACGCCGCGCATCAACCCTGCGATTTGCTGGGCGGCGAGGGATTGATTGCCAGGTGTGCCGACGAACATCATCGCTTCGAGGATGGTCCGCGGATTGATTTCGCACGCTGTGTCGCCCGCCGATCGGTCGCGAGACCCCGCCGCTTCCCGCACCTCGACGGCAATCGCCGTCCGGATTGGGTCGTCATCCGGATCCCTCGGCACGGAATAGGGATCCTCACCGGTTCCCAGCATCGATGCAAATGCCCGGTTGAGCTTGTCCAACGACAAGCCTTCCTCGAGCGGCTGGCGAAATGAGTCCAGCCCGAGAATCTCGGCGCACGATTCGTCGTTTGATGCGCGGGGTTCAGTCACTACGCGCCACTATAGAACGGCCGGTTGATAACCGACAATACCGAACGGCCTGAGGTGACAACATTGATGTCGGGTGCCACTGCTGGCTTGTCCAGCAGTGCCGTCAAACGCCCTTGGCTTGCACGTTGAACAACCAACAAATCCATATTCCCAATTGACGATCAAATGTCGGCGTTCGCCAGAAACTCAGCCGGCAACGGATCAAGTCTGGGCAATTTCGGATCGGAAATCTCGGCCGAACATTGATCGTGGCGAGCACCCAACCATCGCCAGTCGACGGCTAGGACGCAAAGTACATCGTTCGTGAGCAATGGCAGCCGCTTGTAGCAGGAGAAGGTCAATTCGTGACAATCGCTCGGATTGTCGTAGTCTCGCACGGTTTTTCGATGATCCTTCGGTAGCTGCATAAAGACCCTTTGGATGGATTTGGGAAGACATCATGCAAGCCTTCGTTCAAGTGCTTCACTGCTGGATAAGCCAGCAGTGGCACCCGCGCACCACGGGTCGCTCACTAATTCCGGCCTACCACCGCTTGGCGACCTCGCGTTTCATGAAGGCCAGGGCGTCGCGGGCGAGTTGGTCTTCGCTCTCGAACATCCGCCGCCAGATTTTCGTCGCCGCGACGAGCGCCGGCAGGGCCACGCCGAAGGCTTCGACCACCAGCCAGCCTTGATAGCCGATCTGCTTGAGCGCGTCGAACGTCGCGGACCAGGGAATGCCGCCAACGCCCGGCGTACTCCGATCGTTTTCGGAAATATGGACGTGCGTCAGCAATGGAGCGGCCGTGCGGATCGCGTCGGCGACGTTTTTCTCTTCGATATTGGCGTGGAACGTGTCATACATCATCCGGCAGTTTGGATGATCTACCTCCTTGCAGAAGCGGGCCGTGTCGGCGGCTGAGTTAAGCAGGTAAATCTCGAAACGGTTGAGGTATTCGACAGCCAGCTTCACGCCGACCTTCCCCGCATGTTCGGCCACGTGCCGCATACTTTCGACGCCCCAATTCCGTTCGTCCGCCGTAGGTCCGCTGCCGCTGAATTCGCCGATCGCTGAGTGATACGGCCCGACCAATGTCTGACAACCGGCTGCCTGGCAGCAGTCGAGCGTGCGCTTGGTGCTGGCTACGCCCGCAGCGCGAACCGTCGCGTCGGGGCTGATTGGATTGTCTGCCGGCCCGCGGACCGTGACCGCTGTGCGCTCGAGGCCCAGGTCGTCGAACCGCTTACCCCAGGCGGCGTAGTCGAGGCCGAGATCAAACAGCGGAATCTCGACCCCGTCGTAGCCCAATTTCTTGATGCGCTCCAGCACCGGCAACATGCCGTCGTGCAGGCGATCGGTCCAGAGCAGAAGGTTCATGCCGAATTTCATGGCGGGATCTCCAAAAGGCTAAAGCTGTTCATGCAGTCTGTTTGTCGTTTGCCGTCAACAACTCGTCGGCGCGCTCGGCCACTTGTTTGCGGGCGTCTGGCAAGACTTGTTGAAACTCGATCGGCAGCGGCTGCAGGCCGACTCGATCCATGACCTGATTCAAGCGAAACAGTAGTTTGCCATCCTCGGAATAGTCCCACAAGAACCGCTCGCGACAAAAAAGAGAGATGAAATACCCAAGCCGGTCGGTGGGTCGCGGCGAAATGCGGTTCACGACTTGCTCGACCACGGCCGGCTCGACCGACGCCATCGCTCGATAATATCGATTCAGTCGAACGGGATCGCGGTGAATAAGCGTGTCGTCCAGCAGCAACTCGACGAGAATATGCCCTAGAAAACTAGGACGCAGGCTGTCGTCGAGGGCCAAGGCGTCACGCACGGCGGCGGTAAACCGCCAGCAGAGTTCGCCAAAGGCCCGGGTTTCGTGAAACCAAGCGTCATCCCGATGATGCCGCACGATTCCGCGCGCCACCGCGGCCATGCGCGGATCGGAGTCCTCCATGAGCGGCGCGGCGCGCTGCGACCGCGCCCGCACCTTCCGATCCACCACCGACAGCCAATCGGGCACCGCCGTGCCGGCGAGGAAGTAGGGATCGTCAACGTGATCGCGGCCGTGAGCGAAATAGTTCATAGAACGGACGGTGGACCGCGGCGATCGGGTGCCACTGCCGGCTTGCCCAGCAGTGACACACGTTGTCGAGGGCTTGATCGAGGAAGCTCCGTCAATTCCAACGTTGGAACGATGCTGAGTACGACAACTCCCTTGCTTGAGTTTGTTGGAATTCGAGACTGCAAGCAAGACCCAGTGAGTCAGCACTGCTGGACGAGCCAGCAATGGCACCCGAAGTCACTCCAGGCCATACACGCCCGCCGGCGGGATCTCGAGGCCGCGGGCGCGGACGAGCCGTTCTCGGCCGAGCGCCCGCGGTTCGATCATCAGGTTGGCGCCGACCGTGCCCCGGCTGGCATCGACCGTCACGCCGACCGTGGTAAGGAACGATTCGCCGATCCGCGTGATCGTGAAGCTTTGGCCGATGTTGACTGCTGGAGAAATGTCGAACGTGGTGCCGAAGGTGGCCGCCCATTTCGGCGTCATGCGGTAGGTAAAGGCGGTGGCGATCACGTTCGAGCGGATGTCGCCGTTAAGCGAGTAGTAGCCGACGTAGATATTGCCGCGCGGCGGGCGGTTGAGATACGCGCCGAACGAGATTTCCTCCTGCCCGCCGCTGAAGAAATCGGCCGCCCCGCTCGAGACGAGCGTCACCCGATCGCCGACGTACCAATGAAAGTCGTAATCCACCAGGCCCATCGTCGAGCCGAAATTCTGTTTCGAGTCGGGATAGATTTCCGCCTCGGTGTCGAGCGTGATCCAATCGATGATGTGCTGATCGCCGGGTGGGCCGCGTTTTGTCTGCCAGCGCTGATCGGCGTCCAAGCGGACCACGGTCAAGTCGCCGGCGATTTCGGTCGGTCCCGTGACCCATTCGCCCGAGCCGCGGCGGAGCAAATAGTAGCGCGGATCGTACTTGATCGGGAATTCCGGCATCCCCCCCGGCAGCCCGACTCCAACCGGGATACCATAGGTGTTGAAAGCGAATCTGCGCTCGAAGTGTTGGATTGATTCGTCCTCGATCTGGTCGTAGAGCGGAAGATTCGAGAGATTGCTGGTGGCTTGTTGCAGCGAGAAGTCGGCTGACAGGTCGATCTTGTGGGCCACTCCATGCACGTTGAACAGATCGCTCTGGATCGTCGGATCGACGGCCCAAAACGGCAAGCTGGCCCGCAGCCCGACAATGCCATACGCGCGGTTGAAGTCGTCGTGTTGCAGGTCCTCGCCCCAGTTGGCCACTTCGCCTAGGGCATAAGGCACGACCTTGACCGCCCCAAGCTGCACGGGCCAATCCACTTCCTGCCGCGAGGCGAGTCGCTGCCCGTTCAGTCCGGGCGACTCCCAGGGGAGATAGGTGAATTTGGAGGCGTCGGTCGCGTCGGTCGGCTTGCTCGCTTCGTTTTGATTGGCGTAGCCGATGTTGGTGTGCTCGTACCATGTGAGCACGTCCTCCGCCAGCGGTTGGCCGAGCCAGAAATGATCGAGCCGCGGGAGCCATTGCGTCTCGGTATAGAACTGGTTGAGGCGAAACGCCCCCGTGAGCGTGAACGATGCGTTGTCGTAATTGCGGCGCAGCTCGATATCGGTCGTTTGGTCTTTGAGCGTGTCGAATTCGCGGAGATAGTATTCTTCGAGAAAATTGCGATCGCTCTGAAATCCGAACTCAGCCGTCACCTGCCAATCGTTCGGCAACTGCTGCCGATGCTGAGCCAGAATCCGCCCACGAACGTTGCCATCCTCGGGAACGATCGCCCGGCGATCGAGACCCAGATTATCGACTCCGTGATCGTTGATGAACCACGAATCGTAGTAGCCGGTCGTCTTGCCGGGGATACCGAGTAGATGGTCGAGGTTGTAGTGAAATTCCGATCCGCTGGCAAAGCCGCGCTTGCTGTAATAGTTAAGTTCCGCATCCCAAGTCGTCCCCTTCGGCGGATTGCGAAAGCCGAGGAGTTGATACATGTCGAATTCCGAGTCGATCTGCGTGCCGAAGACGGCGTCGGTCTTGATTTCGAGCTTGTTGAGGTAGAAAGAGCCGCGCTCGAGATCGCCCGAAAAAACGGGCCAATAAAAGACCGGGAAATCCTCGAAGTAAAAGACGTCGTTGTAGGCGGTCAGCCGCTCCTCGTTTTCGATCCGCGGCTCGCCCGTGCGGGGATCGACCTCCGGGGCGCCGGTGAACAGGTTGATCTCAGGGTGTTGCGAGTCCTCGAACACGACCTGCCCGGCCCGCATTTCATAAGTCGGGTCGCCGAAGCGGCTGGTCGTGAAGCTTGCCCCTTCGGCCACGAAGCGGTCTTCGTCAACCTGCCGCAGCACATTGGCCCGCAACCGCACGAGCCCCGGATAGGTCGGGCTGGGCAGCGGCGTGAGCACCTCGGCGTTGAGCACGACGCCGATCTTTTGGCGCACATCGTAGTACATTGCGGGAGCTTGGATGATCCGATTCCCTTGCCGAAAGACGACATTGCCTTCCATGTAGATTTCCAGCGGCGTGTCGTCGCTCTGGAGGGTTTCGCCCCCCGCGCCCGGTCGCTGAACGCCGGTGGTCCAGATGACGACCCGGTCGGTCGAGACATCGACCGAGCCGAATTCTTTCAGCCCGTCAACAATGATATTGAACCCGGAAGTGCCAATCGCCACGGTCTCGTTACCCGCGGAACTGGGCGCTGCTTGAATATTCGAGCCGACGTCGCCGCGCGGGAAGATGCGGATTCGGCGCGTGCCGATCGGCATCGCGGCATTTGACGGGGGCGCGCCGAACTCGTTGAACTGCGTCCGAGTGACGGCGCTGCGGTGCGGAGGATTTCGAGCCGCCACCGCGTTTTGATAGGCGGGCGGCTTGGGATTCAACTCGGGCCCAGGATTCGGCGCCTGGATGATCGGCAGGCTGGTCGAAGAGAGCCGAGCTAGCCATCGGTCGTTGTCCGGACCGAGCGGCTGCTGACTGGCGTCGAATCGGCCCGAGGCATTCAAAGCACCGGCGGTCGGCAGCGATTCGACGGCGACGTTTCCTTCGAGGTAAGCGATCACTCTGTTCGGCGGATAGCCGAGCCGGCCGCCATGCTCGATCCACAACACGGCCGCAGCGCCGCTGGCGTGCGTTGCACCCTGCGTGATCGAGCAGTTCCCTTCGAGATACCAAACGTCGTAGACGCCTTCCGTCCAACGATTGGCGCGATCGGCAGTCACCTTGATCGGCTCATGCGGATCGGCCTGCGGCACGTCTTCTTGGCCGTGCGCCGAGCGAAGCGCGAAGAAACAAACGGCAATCGCGATTAGCGCAGCGCGAGCCATTCCACAGCGCGGGAGCGCGGTGAAGCGCGTACGACCGATCTCCGCATGATGAACGGAGCGCAGCGGGAACATCCTTTTCGACGCCTTGAGTTCGGTCAACCGACCTACAGAAGCGTCGCGACGCGAAATGAAGAGACGAAAGCTCTTGCCGTGAACAGACTTGGGCCAGAAAAGCGGGCCGGATTATAGGGGCGATCAACGGCTGCGGTCAAGGCAGATTCTAGCGACAGCGAACGGTTTCAAGTTGCTATCTGCAAAGCGTTTGCGCGGCCATTCTCCGGATCGTGTCGCCAGCGTTGTCATCGCGCATCGCCGTGACGACATTTCCTCACGACGGAGTGTGGGGAGTACATGCGGCACACGGCGGATGGCACGGCGGAGAGTGCCTGCTACTCTACTGGTGCAGCGAGTAGAGCAGCACGTTGAGGCCGATGCGTTCGGCGTCGTCGCGGGTGTAGCCTTCGCATTCGAGTGAGTCGTGTTTTTCGAGAGCGCAGCTCAGGTCGAATTTCGAGAAGATCACGGCCCAGCGGTCGCCGAGTTTGATTCCTTCGAGTTCCGGCTCGATTTTGCGGATAGTGCCTTCGAGTTTTCCGCTATTGCCGCCGCCGGGCACGCGGAGTGAGACGGTCGAAAGGTTGTAGCCGCCGAAATCCGGGCTGAAGAGTGGGTCTTTGGATGGGATTGGCGTGAGTGGTTGCGGGGTTCGGTTCGCAAGCGAACCGGCTAACGCGGGTGTGCTGGCGCTGCCAGCCGAACCGCTGGTGCTGCCAGCCGCATTGCCGGAGCTGCCGGAGGCGGCGGCGTCGGTGTCGCCGGCGAATATGGCCTGCATCTCCCGGCGGAAGGATTCTGTGAACTCCGGATTCGCGCAGATCGAATCGGCCATCAGCGTGCCGCCGCGCTTGAGAAAGGTGCGGAGCTTGTCGCGCTCGGCCGGGCTGAAGCTGAAGCTCCGCCGGCCGTGCATGAAGACCAAGTGGTATTTGAAGAGCGACGGATCGGTGAGGTCGATCAGCCGCTGCTCGGTGCTCACGCGCATCTGCAACTCGCGGTTCGCCGCTTCCAAGAGGTGCGGCAGGGCGGCCGGGGCCGTGTCGCAGCCGCCCGAATGGCGCAGCTTGGCAATATAGAGCTTGCCGCGGGAGAATTCGTCCTGGGCATCCTTCGACTTGGTCAAATCGAAGTTCTGCTCCTTGCTCTTCAACTCGCGATTGGTCGCATAGGCGAGCACGTTGACGCCGATCGAATTGGCGGCGGCGATCTGCGCCGTCACCGACGGACGATACTTCGGCTCGCGCCAGGACGACAACTCCCAATAGCACGACAAGCCATTCGGCGGATCGTTCGGTCCCGGCGGCGGGCAATAGATCACGCTGGTCCGGCAGCCGTAGTCGATCCCCAGGAGCGTCCGCTGTTTGTCGGGCGGCACCGGCTCTTCCGCGCGCCAGACGGGATGCTCGGGTGGCAACAGCTTCAGCTTGTATTCCGGCGGGAAAATCTTCTTCACCATTTCGCGGAAGCCGCGATCGAAGCCCTCGCTATTCTGGCAGCAAGCCTCGGCGAAGATGAAGCCGCCGCGATCGACATATTCACGCAGATTTTGCCCCTGTCGATCGTCGATCTCAGGCGCCTCGCTGCCGTTGATGAAAAGCACCGGCGATTGCAGCAAATCCTCGACCGAGGCCTTGCTGATATCGACCACCTGCCACGACATGCCGAGCGGGAACTCGCGCTTCCATTTGGTTTCGACGTAGCCCGTCAGATCGGCGACATCGTTTCGATGATGGTTCCAATCGTTGCCCGGGCCATGTTGCAGCTTGGAGATCAGGATCGGCCGCCGGCCTTTGCCGAGAAATAAGAGGGCGAAGCTCGTGGCGATGTTTGGATCGTCTTCGCTGTGGGGGGTTCCCTGCCAGCGGCCGTCGATTTGCTGAACGTTCGGGCTGCATAGATAGGCGGCGCCTTCGCGATACCAGTCGTGATCGCCGATGAACCGTCGCGCTGTGATCCGCCCGACCCGTTCAATGCCATACAGGAAGTAGTAGTGCCATTGCCCGCTGCCCCGCGGCCCGAACGTGTTGTCACGTTGCGGATTCTGCTGCACGGAGAAGACGCGCCCCAGCCAGCGGAGCGCGCGATTGACGCGCTCGGCCGAGTCGTCGCCAGCCTGATTACCGCAACACTGCACGCGATCGCCATCGGCCTCGGCATCGCCGGCCGCCGTTCGCCCCGAGGCGATCACGAGCGACGAGATTCCCGCGGAAGTCATGCTTCCGGTGCCGGGGGCTTCCATGCCGTTTTGGGCTTTGTAGTAGCCGAATGAGCCATCGCTGGCGTTCTGGGCGCTCTTCCAATAATTGAGCGTCATCTCCCACGTCCGATCCTGGACATGCACTCCGACCCGTTCCGCCTCATACAGGCCCAAGAGCGCGAATTGGCTGTTGGAATTGTCTCCCCCGCCGCTTAGACCCGGATAGGCCCAGGAGCCGCGTCGCGGGCCATCCTGAATCTGGGTTTCTTCGAGCCATTTGGCATTGCGCTGGATCGCCAAGAGGTCCTTCTGTGGCTCGGCCAGACAGAACACCATGGTCTGCAGCGACGTAGCATAGGTGGTGCTCGGCTTGAGGGTGCGCAGATACGTGAGCGAGTGTTGAATTACTTCATCCTCGATTGGCACCCCGCAATTGATCAGCGCAAGCGTGCAGAGTGCCGTGACGCCGCCGATCTGGCCGCCGTGGTCGGGCCAGATGCCGTGGTCCTGGCTTCGTTTGAGATAGGCGACGCCTCGTTCAATCGACTGGCGGACTTGATCGGCGTCGATGTCGTTATCGGCCGAGCGGACCGATTGGAGCGGTGCAAAAGCCACGCTAGCCAAAATGATGCCTGCAAGCATTGGCCGGCCCATGGCGCGACTCCCGGAGTGGGTTTGGAACGGAAACTAGCGCTAGGAAAACGGAACGATCCGACGATTCCCATTTTAGTCCGACGTCTGCATAAAATGGGGATAGTCTCAGGCGGATTTGAGATGGCTTCCGGTCTCAACGATTTTAGGGGCCTGGACTTACGATGGCAACGCGACGGGCCGCAAGTTGCTGGCTCCGGCGCCTACCTATAAGATAGTGTTTTTTGGAGCGATCCGCCCTGCGTCGGGCGCTTTTCGCGGTTCCGGGCGCGGATTTCAGATTTAGAACGCCTAACAAGTTCGGTGGGGACTGTCCCCCTTTTGCGAAGTCGGCGAAGCAAAACGGGGACTGTCCCCTTCGCCCAGCCGGATTTGCTAGGCATCCTAAGGACCTGAAATCTCGAGCTTGAGCTGAGATTCAATTCCTCTTTCCTTGCAAGGATCCGCGTTGGCCACGAAGCCCCGTAGTCTCGGAGATGTCCTCCAGGAATTCAGCCAGCATCGACAATTGATGCAGGACGAATTGCAGAAGATCATCATCGGGCAATCCGACGTGATCGAGCAGTTGTTTGCCGCGATTTTCACCCGGGGCCACTGCCTGCTCGAAGGCGTGCCTGGGCTGGCCAAAACGCTGATGGTCAGCACGTTGGCCCGAATCCTCGACATCAGCTTCAAGCGGATTCAGTTCACGCCGGACCTGATGCCCTCCGACATCACGGGGACGAATGTGCTGGAGGAAGACGAGAACGGGCGGCGGAATTTCCGCTTCGTCGAGGGACCGATCTTTACCAATATCCTGCTGGCCGACGAAATCAACCGCACGCCGCCAAAGACTCAGGCCGCGCTCTTGCAGGCGATGCAGGAACGCGAGGTTTCGGTCGGGCAGACGACCTATGCGCTCCCTGATCCGTTCTTCACGATCGCCACGCAGAATCCGATCGAGCAGGAAGGAACCTATCCGCTGCCCGAGGCGCAGTTGGACCGGTTCATGTTCAACATCAAGGTGGATTATCCATCGGCCGCCGAAGAAGAGCAGATTTTGAGCGCCACCACTCGCAATGAAAAGCCGGACGTCCGGAAAGTGCTCTCCGGCCGCGCGATCGTGAATCTGCAAAAGTTGGTCGGCTCGGTGGCGGTGAGCGAGTACATCGTGAAGTACGTGGCTCGGCTCGTGCGCGCGACACGTCCCAAGGATGACACGGCGCCGGCCTTCGTTCGCGATCTAGTGGATTGGGGCGCGGGGCCGCGAGCGGGACAGTTCCTGATTCAAGGAGGCAAGGCGCTCGCGGCAATGGAAGGGCGGTTCTCAGTCGCCATCGCCGACGTCCAGAAGATCGCCGTCCCCGTGCTCCGCCACCGGATCAGCACCAACTTCCAAGCCCAGGCGGAAGGCATGACCAGCGAAGGCGTGATCCGCCGCTTAGTCGCAGAGGTGCCGACGCCGGAAATCCCGAAATTCGCACGGTGAACCGGCCATGTCCACCGTCGAAAAATACTTGCGGCCGGAGGTGATCCGGCAGATTTCGCGGCTGGATTTGCGCGCCCAGTTTATCGTGAAGGGCTTTTTGCAGGGGTTGCACTCCAGCCCGTTTCAAGGCTTTTCAGTCGAATTCAGCGAGCATCGCAAGTACACCCCCGGCGACGATCCGGCCGATATCGACTGGCTCGTTTATGCGAAGACCGACAAATACTACATCAAGAAATTCGAGGCCGAGACCAATATCACCGGCTACCTGGTGATGGACCTCAGCCGGTCGATGGGCTACACGTATCGGCAGGAGCTGACCAAGTTCGAGTATGGCATCTGCCTCGCCGCGGCGCTCTGCTACTTGATGGTTCACCAGCAGGACCCGGTCGGGCTGATCACGTTCGACGAGGCGATCCGCCAAAGCCTGCCGGCCCGCTCGAAACGGACGCAGTTGGGGCAGGTGCTCTCCCTGTTGGCGAACCTCAAGCCGACCGGCAAGACGGACATCGCCAAGAGCCTGCACCAGATCGCGGCCATGCTCAAGCACCGCAGCCTGGTGATGATCTTCAGCGACCTGTTCGCCGAGCCGGAGGGAGTGTTGCAATCGCTGCGGCGCTTGCGGCACGGCGGGCACGACGTGATCCTATTCCATATCCTCGACGAGGCGGAGGTCCACTTTCCATTCGAAGGCGTGATAGAATTCGAGGAGCCGGAGACGAGCGACAAGATCCAGGTCGACGCGAACGACTTTCGCGCCGACTACCAAACGGAGGTCGGAAAGTTTTGCGACCATTATCGCCGCCAATGTTTCCAAAGCGGCATCGACTACGTCGGTCTCGACACGAGCATGCAGTTCGATAAGGCGCTAACCGAATACTTGTTGAGCCGGCGAGCGAGATACTGAGACGAAGACCGGAGATAAACCGCCAAGGCGCCAAGAACGCCAAGAAAACATGGTGATACAGAATCCAAGGGCGGCTTTCTTGCTGCTTCTTGGCGATCTTGGCCTCTTGGCGGTTTAGCTTTTGGAAGTGAATCGAAATGGGCTTGAGCTTTGTAACGCCGCTGATTCTGACAGGGATCGCGCTCGTGGCAGTGCCGATCGTATTGCATCTCGTGATGCGGCAGGTGCCCAAGCGGCTGATCTTTCCCGCAGTCCGATTTTTGCAGCAGCGCGAACAGGCCAATCGCCGCCAATTGCGGCTGCGGCACCTGCTCTTATTGATTTTGCGCTGCGCGGCAATCGTGCTCTTGGCTGCTGCGCTGGCGAGGCCGAGCGTCAAAATGGCGGGCGCGCTGGGGAGCCAGGAAGCGCCGGTCGCGGCAGCGCTCATTTTCGACACCTCGCCCCGCATGGACTACCGCGAGGAGAACCGCACGCGCCTTCAGGCGGCCGAAGATACGGCCCGCTGGCTGCTCACGCAATTGCCGCCCGAAAGCGATGTGGCCGTGCTCACTTCCGAAGAGCCGAGCGGCGAGTTCTCGGTCGATCTCGGGGCGGCCGAACAGCGCGTCTCGAAACTTAAGTCGGCCGGCAGCGCGACGCCGCTGGCACAGGTCGTCAACCGAGCCATCCTGCTGCTTAACAAGAAAGACCGGCAACGAAAGGAGATTTACGTCTTCACCGATCTGGCCGCGGGGGCGTGGCCCGCCGATCCCAATGGGCAACTTAAAAGCGTGCTCGAGACGGCGACCGAGATCGGCATTTACGTCGTCGATGTCGGAATTGCCGAGCCGCGCGATTTCGCCCTGGGCGACGTAAAGATCATACCCGAGGTCGTGGCCAAGAGTGGCCAGATTCAGATTGAGACCGAAGCGATTCGACTTGGACCGGACGAAGACCGCGACGTGGCCCTCTATGTTCTCGACGCGAAAACCAGCCCACCGACTCCGCGAGTTCGTGGCCAAAAGACGCTCCATTGGCACGCGGGCCCGCCCGCGCCGATCGACTTTACCTTGGCGAACGAAGGGATCGGCACGCACCAAGGCTACGTTCGGATCATGGGGGAGGACAATCTCGCGGCCGATGACATTCGTTATTTTACGTTTGAGATTCGGCCGGCGTTTCGCGTGCTGGTCGCTGCGCCGCCGCCGGCTGAGCGAAACGCGATCATCTTCACCGAGTCGCTCGCGCCGGTCCTGTATCGTCAAACGGGCAGGGCAAGGTTTGAATGCGAAACCATTCCATTCGACAAGCTGCTCGACAAGAATTTGGAGACCTACTCAGCCGTCTGCCTTCTCGATCCGACGCCGCTGGACCCGGCGGTGTGGCAGCGGTTGAGATCGTATGTCGAGGACGGCGGCGGGCTGGGAATCTGGCTTGGTCACAACGCCCAGCCGCTCGAATCGTTCAACGATCCGGCGGCGCTCGCGCTGTTGCCCGGCAAGCTAGCGAGGATTGCTCCCTCTGCAGCGCCCGTTTCGGAGGCCGAATGGGATAAGCCAACGCTCTTTCTCTCCCCGCGCAGCGAGGACTTGCAGCACCCGATCATGGCCCGCTTTCGCCGCATCGAACGGACGGTGCCCTGGAATCACTATCCGGTCTTGCGGCACTGGGTGTTCAGCGACCTCAGCAAATCCGCGAGCACCGTGGTGCATTACAGCAACGGCGACGCGGCGCTGCTGGAATCAGTGGCCGGGAAAGGTCGCGTGTTGACATGGACGACGCCGATGTCGGTTTCAGCCTCCGATCCGAATGCATGGAACACCTTGGATATCGGATTGCCGTACTTCACGTTATTGAACGATCTGGCGCTGTATCTCGTCGGCAGCGGTGAGGAGCGGCTGAACTATGCGGCCGGCGACCGAGCCATGTTGCGGCTCGACCAGGACCAAATGCAATCGAGCTTCATCGTGGCCAATCTGGAGCAAGCCGACGAAGGGATCAAGATCGCCGCCGATCAAAAGAAGGGCGCGCTTTCCGTGCCCGACACCGCCACCGCCACGCCGGGAAACTACTCCGTGCAGTCGGGCGGAACGGTCGGGGGCGTCCGCCGCGGTTTCAGCGCGAACATTCCCGCCGCCGCGACGAGCCTCGCGCGCATCAAA
This sequence comes from Pirellulales bacterium, assembly GCA_035939775.1. Lineage (NCBI taxonomy): Bacteria > Pseudomonadati > Planctomycetota > Planctomycetia > Pirellulales > Pirellulales bacterium. The sequence continues at coordinate 37,462 of DASZFO010000353.1, forward strand.
CCCGACGAGTTGACCGCCCTATTGGGCGTTGGCCGATTCCGATTGGCTCACGGCCGCGAGGAGATTGATCGCAACGTGAGCGCCGGCCGGATCGGGCGGGAATTGTATCCGCTGCTGATTGTCCTTGTCGCGCTGGTTCTCGGAGCGGAACATCTTCTGGCCAATCGGTTTTACCGCCGGGCGCCGCTGCCGGAATTCCGCCCGAGGCACGTTGACTCGCTGTCGCCCGCCGTCGTACCGCTCCCGCCTACCCAGATCGAAACGGTGCCCGCGGCAAAATGAACGCCTGATTTTGCTAGCCAACTCGTAATGCTTCCCTCGAACTTCCGCATTCAGATCACCGCGGCGAAATGAACGGCTGGCACATCAATCCGGTCGGGGGCTACGCGCCGGTCGTCGGCGTCGCGGCTTTGTTCCTCGTGCTGCTGATGCTGGCGAGTTCCGACCTCCGCAAGCTGACTAGTCGCCGCAGGGCGACGCTCATCGCCCTGCGCGTGGCCATTTTTCTCGCCGTGATCGGCGGCATGTTGCGGCCGACGTATGTGTTCACCAAGATGAAGCGGCATCGCGCCACTTTGATCGTGCTGGTCGATCGCTCCCGGAGCATGTCGGTCGCGGATGAACTTAATGGCGCGACTCGCTGGCAACGGCTACGGGATGAAGTGAACAAAGCGCTCCCGGCATTTCGCGACCTGAATGACGACCTCGACGTGAAGTTCTACACTTTCGATTCCGAATTCGCTCCGCTCGATGTGATGGATCGCCAATTCGACCTAGGCGTCACGGCCGATGGCCCGCAAACGGCTATCGGCGCCGCGATGAACGATGCCCTCCGAAAGGAGACGGGGCACCGATTGGCCGGCATGGTGCTGCTCAGCGACGGGGGGCAAAACGCGCTCGAGCCCCGCGACGCCGCGCCGCAAACCCCCGCCCGCCAACTCGGCGATATGGGCGTTCCGCTGTTCACGATCACATTTGGGCAGGAAACCTCGCAGAACCAGCGCCGCGACGTGGCAGTTACAGCCCTCGATGTCAATCCGACCGTGTTCGTGAAGAACGAGCTGATTATCGGCGGAACCGTCCGAATCAGCGGTTATCAAGATAAAGACATTCCCGTTCAAGCCCTATACGAAGTCGAGCCCGGCAAGCCGCTGCAAGTGATCGGCACCAAGGTCGTGAGGGCCGCCAAGGACGGTGAAGAGTTGCCCGTCAAGTTCAGTTACATTCCGCAAACCGTCGGCGAGCACAAGCTGACGCTCCGCGTCGATCCGCAAGAGAAAGAGCAAGACACGACGAACAACGAGCAGAGCACGATCGTCAAGGTGTTCGAAGGGGGATTGAATGTGAAGTATATCGAAGGAGAGGCGCGGATCGAGCAGCGGTTTCTCCGTCGTTCGCTCAACGCCTCGCCCGACATCAAAGTGGATTTCGAATTCGTGGATCATCTTAACCGTAAGAAATGGCCCGCTGATTTCTCTGACGCTTTCAAGCACGGCCGCTATGACGTCTACATGCTTGGCGACATCGACTCCGCCGCGTTCCGGCCCGAAGACCTGAAAAGCCTGCGCGAAGCGGTCGAACGAGGCGCGGGTCTGATCATGCTCGGCGGTTTTCACAGCTTCTGGGCCGGCGGTTATCAGAACACGGAACTGCGTGAAGTCCTGCCGGTCGAAGCCGGCGATCTCGACAGATTCGATCGCCAAAACTTCGACGAGCCGATCCGCGAAAAGCTGCACATCGCGCCGACTGACCGAGAGCACGGCCTGAAAATGGTCCCGAGCCGACAGTTTGGCGACGTTTCGATCATGCAGCTCGACATTCCGGAAAAGAATCGCGAAGCGTGGCTGAAGCTTCCCGGTTTGGATGGCGCGAACTTATTTCGCGCGCTCAAACCGACGGCCAGGCCGCTGGCAGTGACGTCTCCCGGCGGACAGCCGCTGTTGGTCGCCGCGGAGGCGGGAGCGGGCCGAGTGTTGGCGTTTGCCGGCGATTCCACCTGGCATTGGTATATGGAGGGCTTCGAGAAGGAGCACAAGAAGTTCTGGCGGCAAGTGATCTTTTGGCTGGCGAAGAAAGATGAGGCCGAGAAGACCGGCGTCTGGATCAAGCTGGCGCAGCGACAATTCACCCCGCGGCGGCCGGTGGAATTCACCGTCGGCGCGACTTCGCCGCAAGGCGAGCCCATTCGCGATGCGACCTTGGAGGCCAGCGCCGTCCTGCCCGACGGCACAACTCGCCCGCTCCATCTGGCCCGCCTGGGCGACCAGATGACTGGCAGCTTCAAGGAAACCCAGTTGCCTGGCGACTACACGATCCTGCTTACGGCAACCCGCGGCGGTGCAAAGCTGGGCGAGGCCAAAGGCCGGTTCATCGTCTACGATCAAGACCTCGAAATGGAAAACCCCGCTCCGCGACCGAGCTTGATGAGAAGCCTTGCCGCGTTCACGAAAGCCGCCGGCGGCGCCACCTGGGCGCCGGAAGAACTCACCGACCTCTGCGCCTGGTTCAAGAAGCAGACCAAAGATCTGGAAGTTCCGACCGAGATCAAGGAAACGCCTTGGGATAAGCCGTATTACTTCCTATTCGTGGTAGCGCTTTTGAGCGTCGAATGGTATCTTCGCAAGAAATGGGGGCTGGTCTAACGATGAAGCGCGCCCTAATCACTGGAATCACCGGCCAGGACGGCTCTTATCTTGCCGAATTACTGCTCGACGAAGGGTACGAGGTGCATGGCCTGGTGCGGCGGGTGGCGCTCGAGGATCCGGCGCATCGGTTATCTCGGCTCACGCACATCCTCGACCGCATTCATCTGCATTCCGCCAGCCTCGAGAGCTTTGCCAGCCTCTACACGACCGTCTCGCAGATTCAACCCGACGAGTTATATCATCTGGCCGCCCAGAGCTTCGTTTCGTATTCGTTCGAGGATGCGTTCTCGACGTTTCGGGCGAATATCGACGGCACGCATTTCATTCTGGAATCGGTCCGCCAGTGCGCGCCGCGGTGCAAAGTCTATTGCGCCGCTTCGAGCGAGATGTTCGGCAACCCGATGGAGTCACCGCAATCCGAGCGGACGCCGTTTTTCCCTCGCTCGCCCTACGGCATTTCCAAGGTGACCGGCTTTCATCTGGCCCGCAACTATCGCGAGGCCTATGGAATGTTCGTCAACTCGGGGATTCTCTTCAATCATGAGTCGCCGCGGCGAGGGTTCGAATTCGTCACCCGCAAGGTGACCTCCCATGTCGCGCGGATCAAGCTTGGGCTGGCCAAGGAGCTTCCGCTGGGGAACCTCGAAGCCCGCCGCGACTGGGGATACGCCAAGGATTTCGTGCGAGCCATTTATCGGATGCTCCAGCGAGAGCAGCCGGGCGACTACGTGATCGCCACGGGGCAAACTCATTCGGTCCGCGACCTATGCAAGCTGGCGTTTGAATGCGTCGGGATCGACTATCGAGATTACGTCGTTTCGCGACCGGAGTTTTATCGGCCCGCCGAGGTGAACGATCTGCAAGGCGATGCGAGCAAGGCCCGAGCCGAATTGGGCTGGTCGCCGATTTGCGATTTCCGGCAGTTGGTGGAGATGATGGTAAAGCACGATATGGAAATCACGCGATGAAGGTCATCGCATCTCATAATGGCCTTCGCGCCGCCGTGCGGGCATATGAATTGCTGGCCGCCGGCAGCACGCCGCTCGATGCCTGTGTGGCCGCGGCGACACTTGTCGAAGACGACCCGGAAGAAATGTCGGTTGGATATGGCGGGCTGCCGAACGAAGATGGCGTCGTTGAACTCGATGCGGCCGTGATGGATGGTGCGACCCATCGCGGCGCCGGTGTGGCGGCCCTGCGCGGCATTCGCCATCCGACGCAAGTCGCGCGGCTCTTGATGCGCCAAACCGACCGCGCATTGTTGGTCGGTGAAGGCGCGCTGCGGTTCGCGCTGGCCAATAGCTTCGTCGAGGAAAACCTGCTGACGGATAAAGCTCGCCGGATGTGGCTGCATTGGCGACGAACGCGCCCGAATTCGGGCGACTGGCTGCCGCCGCGCCCGGACGAAATCGAGCTTGATGTGCAGACCTGGTTCGACAAACATTTCTACGGCCCCGGCGGCACGGTCCATTTCGCGGCGATCGACCCGCGCGGCGACATGGCCTGCGCCACGAGCACCAGCGGCCATGCGTTCAAGCTCGCGGGTCGAGTCGGCGATTCGCCGATTCTCGGCGCGGGGCTGTACGTCGATAATGCGATCGGCTCGTGCGGAAGCATCGGCTGGGGTGAGGCGAATCTGCAAAACCTGTCGAGCTTCGCCGCCGTTGAACTAATGCGTAGCGGAGTGCCCCCGCACGAGGCCGGGCTCGAAATCCTCCGCCGCGTCGCCGCCCACACGCCATCGCATCGCCGCGACGCCGACGGGCGGCCCAACTTTAACGTCCAACTCTATCTTCTCACCCCCGACGGCCGCCACGCCGGCGCAGCGATGTGGGGACCAAAGCAAATCGCCGTCGCCGACGAGCAGGGTGCTCGGCTCGAACCGTGCGCGGCGCTTTATGAGCGCGCCGCCAGCGATTGACGATTTGAGCGCCAGTAAATCCGGAAATCGGGTCTGTCTTGACGGAATGGTTCTGGGCTAAGTAGGCTTAAATGGGTGCGGAGGCATTTTGATGAAGGTCATGATCGACATTCCCGATGCGGTGCAACAATCGTTGGAACTGCAATTCGGCGGCGATCTAGCTCATGCCGCGAAGGAAGCATTGGCGATCGCTTGGTATCAGGCTGAGAGATTAAGCATCGGTCAGGTTGCGGAGGTGCTTGGAATCTCCGTATACGAGGCCGACGGACTGATGAAAGCGAGTCACGTCGAAGCTCCCTATTCGCTGGAAGACTACGAACACGATCGAGAAACCCTTGATCGCCTCCTCAACTCGTGATCGTTCTGTCCGACACATCTCCCATCAATTATCTGGTTTTGATCGGGCAGGTTGATATTCTTCCAGTTCTTTTTGGCGAAGTCGTGATTCCAACGGCTGTGCCAACCGAACGTCAACGTCAGGGCGCCCCCGATCCCGTCCGTCGTTGGATCGACCGGCTTCCTGCTTGGCCTGTTGTTCGGTCTCCCATCGCGGTCGATCCGCAACTTCGGCTTGGAAGGGGAGAGGCCGAAGCGATCAGCTTGGCCGCTGAGTTGCACGCCACCTTGCTACTGATGGACGACCGCCGTGGCCGTCGAATGGCTGAGGCGCTCGGTTTGTCGGTTGCCGGCACAATCAATGTGCTGGAAGCGGCTGCAAAGCGGCACTTACTCGATCTGCCGACAGCGATCGCTCAACTGCGCCAAACCAATTTCCATATCTCGGATCGAATTCTCGCCCGAGCGCTCGCGGCCGATGCTGAACGACGGCGGGCTGGGCATTGAGCCGCTCGATTCTACGTTTTTCCGTACGAAATCTCGTTCGCCGCTCGTTACAAATGCTTTACCCAGCGGCGGCTGATTCGGAAGTAGAATCCAAACGTCGAATGCAGCGGCATTCGATGCGGGATTCCCACGATCCCGCATTCGCCGGCACATCAAGCGTTCTTTGCAAAGGAGATTCCCATGCGACGGGTCGCGATCATCGCCATTCTGGCATCGTCAGGTCTCGCAGTTTGGTCTTTCGAGCGCTCGGCCAGCGGCTGCGGCGATCCGAAGGAATTGCTCCAAAGTATGGCGACAAACGCCGTCTCCGATGACCCGACGGTTGCGGAGCCGGCGATTCGGCTGTTGCGAACGCAAGGCCCCGCCGGTTTGCAAGCGTTGCTGACAACGCATGCCGAGATGATTACGAAGCACACCGCGATGCAGGGCCTCGTGATCGCATCCTCGGCCGCGAAGCATGATCCTGACCCCGACGAACTCGCCTGGCAACGCTTGCGGACAGCCCTCGATCAGGTGAGCGGTCAGCGCGATTGCCACGCCTCGCGCCTGTTCTGGTACACCGACTTCGACGAAGCGAAGGCCGCTGCCAAGCGCGAAGGGAAGCCGCTTCTTTCGCTCCGCTTGCTCGGCAAGCTCACCGACGAATACAGTTGCGCCAACAGCCGCTTCTTCCGCACGACGCTTTACGCCAATGCCGAAATCAGCGAGGCGCTCCGCGATCGCTTCATACTGCATTGGAAATCTGTGCGGCCGGTTCCGAAGGTGACGATCGATTTCGGCGACGGTCGGAAGCTCGAGCGGACGCTCACCGGCAACAGCATCCATTACGTGCTCGATTCCGACGGCCGGATCATCGATGCCCTGCCGGGACTGTATGGACCGAAGGCATTCCTACGTGAGTTAGAGCGGGCTGAAAAGACGGCGAAGCAGGCGGCCGGCATGTCGGCCGGCGAGCGAGAAAGCTTCTTAGCCAGTTATCATCGCGATCGTGCGGCGGCAATCGAGACGGCTTACCAGCAGGATCTCAAGACGCTGGGTGTCGCTCAGGCCACCACCGACGACATTTGGAACCGCATCGCCCAATTGCACGCTGGCGACTCCCAGTTGGACGCCGCCAGCCTGGCCTTGATCCGCAGCCAGCATCCGGCTGCCGCCAAAGCCGCGCGTTTGGCGATTTCCAAGATGGTGGTCGAGGACCCGCTGGTGCGGATGGTCCGTAATTTCCAGGGTTCAATCGGAGTCGATACCGCGCGAAACGAGTACCTGTTCCATCGACAAATCCATCAATGGCTGGCCGCCGGGACAACGGCGGAGATCGACGCTTTCAACGATCGCGTCTACGCCGAATTGTTCCTCACCCCGCGCTCCGATCCATGGCTCGGTCTGATGCCGGCCGACACGTACACGGCGCTTGAGAACAATGGCGTAAAGCAGGCGACGAACGACTGATCGGCTGCCATCAGTGGCCAGAACCTGACTCCGCACGTTCCGCCGCATTTGATGCTCGCAATGGGCGAGACCATTAATTCGCTCTGCTGCCCATCCGCCGTCTCCGTTGATGCAATCGCCCGCCGAGCGCAATGCCGCCAATTGCGAGAAGAATCAGGCTGGACGGCTCCGGGACGGCCGCGAATTGGCTGTTGTGATTCACCACCGCCCAGACCATGTGATGGGCCACGTCGACGCCGTAGCTGCCGAGAAAGTTTCCGACATTGGAATCGGTGATTGAGTTTGCAGAAGCAAAAGCATCCCAAGAGCTTTGGACATTCTGAAACACATCGCCATGCAGCCCGCTCCCGAAATTTCCAGCCGTCGCGTCCTCCCAGAGCCCAAACGGCTGATTCTGGCTCGTATCAAGCCAGCCGAGCAGAAGCAATCCCTCGGCCGCCAGCGTGCTCTCATCTCCGGCCAGCGCGCCTGGAATGTACGTCATCTGCAAGGCAAACGGATCGGTCTGCACATGAGTCCCCGAGATCGGCGACATATGGGTCAGATTCAACACATCACTCGCAACGCTTGATCTATCGCCAATGTTAACCGCGCGCCACTGCATCTCGACGCTGCCAAAGCCCGAACTGCTCCGACCGGCGCGCAGATCAGCGCTCGTACCCATCGCAGGCCCAATGGCGGTTGACCCGATACCTGCGTACGACCCGCGAAGCCCCACACCGCAGATCAACGCCGCGGTTGAGAAATCGGTGCCCGCCGAAATGAAGGTGGTGGCTGAGCCATTTTTGGCAAGAGTGCATTCGAGTGTCCCGCGCTCGACGGTTGTCGTTGCGGCGTACGCTCCCGCAATCGATTCGCTCGCTGGACCCGTCTTGACCAGAGCGATCGTGCCCGCACCTGTCGAATTACTGCCGATAATTCCGCTATAAGAGGCAGTTCCGGGCTCTTCGGTGTCGATTGTCAAGGTGGCCAAAGTGCCAGGTTTGTTGTTCACGACTGTGATCGAACTCAAGTCACTGGTCATATCTCCAACACCGACCGAGACGCCGTTCAAGTCAAGAATTCCGCTGTTCCTGATATAGAGTGTTCCTGTTCGGCTGCCTAGAGTTCCAGCCCCATCGAGCTTTACGGTGCCGCCATCGATGGTCGTCCAGCCGCTATACGAATTCGCGCCGCTTAAGGTCATGACTCCACTTCCGAGCTTTTTTAACCCGCCAAACCCGCTCAACGCGCCGCTGTAGGTTGTGCTGGCGCCGTTGCCGCCTACGTCGAGAGTAATACCGACAGTGGTGCCGAAGCCGCCGTCAACATTGAGCGAGATATCACCGGTGCCCGCCAGCGCTCCGATCGTCACATCGCTGCTGGGAATTTGGTTGAATGCGAGCCCGTCTTCGCTATTGCAAACGACGGTGCTGCTGAAAAGCGGAGACGCGCTAGTGGTCAGGAGCAGCGTGCCTCCAAGGATAGTTGTCTGGCCCGTGTATGTGTTGGGTGCGCTGAGCGTCAGCGTTCCGGTGCCGACCTTGGTCAGCGAGCCGGCACCGCTCAGCGTTCCACCATACGAAGTATCGGCGTTGTTATTGCCAACGCGTAGATTGATCGCCGATCCAAGTTTGTCGGTCAGTGACAAGTTGTATGCGCCCGACAACCCACCCAGCGTAAAGGTGCCGATGGAGCCGCCGAAGATTAGAGTGTTGCTGTTGACTTGGGAGAGCGTGCTGTTCTGCAAAGCAAGTCCATTACTAAGCTGAAGAAAGCCTCCCTCGACATACGTTGGTCCTGAAAGCGTGTTGGCTCCGGTGAGCGTCAAAGTGCCAGTACCGCTCGTCGTGAAGAATCCCTCGGAGCCGGCGAGGATCGCACTGATTGTTGCGGTTTGGTTTTTGACTTGAATTAGCGGGCCGCCTGACGAGGATGCCAGCGTGAGAGTGTTCAGCGGATTCCCGTTATTGTCGAGCGTCCAATTATTTGACGGAGTTGTGTCGCCAAACCTCAAAAAACCTACCGCTCGTGGAGTGTCAAGGTGGACTGTGTTGTCGACCGTAATGTTGAGAGTGCTAAAGTCCGCTGTGGCGTCTGTCCCGTCGGCGATGATTCCGCCCGACCAATTCCCAGGTTTTGACCAGAGCCCGCCCGACGTCGTGTCGGTCCAAGTGCCACTCGTGCCGGCGACGCCGCTCGTCGCGGTGAAGCCGAGAAGAAGAGCGATCAAGAAGGCGCAGTGGCTGCGTCGCGCGGCGAGACGGAACCGCCGGGGCGAATAGAGGCGCGGCGAAACAAAACGCCGCTGGCAATCTTCGGGGGTCGTGCGGCGGATTGGAATCTTGATTGGAATCATTAACGACTGTTGCGGGAATTGGTGTCCGGTGACTCACGACGGTCAATATCCGGTCGTCAGGCAAAAGGCGACGTCCGATCCCCAAAATAGTCATGCTCAACGGCGAATGCAAGCGCGGGCACCACACCGGCACTGTTTTGAGCGGAGTCTCGCGCTGATGCCGGCACGTGCGACGAATGATCGGCAACTCATCGACCCGGCCCACCGACTTCGGGACAGCCAACAAAAACAATCCCGTGAATCCCGTCGAGATTTTTCTGACAGGATTTTGAGGATTTGTGCGCGAAAAGACGAGCCGGAGAGACTCGCGTCTCACCGGCTCTTCTGATGGCATTCGGATCGGTTTGGAATCGCCCTCACTCCATTTCGACAAGCTCATGGCAGGCCGGCGATGGAGCAAGGCGGAACGGCTAGCGGCGGTTCAATTGCATCAAGAGCCGCAGCACGTAGTAGAAGAGCAATGCCACAGAGGCGAACAGGGCGAGCGAGGCTGCTACGTGTTGGCCGATCCGATAATGGTGCATTACGTTCGACGTGTCGTACAGGATGTATCCGCAGGCGAAGGCGATCATCGCCACGCTGAACGGAATCCCCAGCGCGTGATTGCTGAACACGGCCCAAGCTACAAGCACCAGCGATGCCAGGCCCATCAGCATCAGGATCGTGCGCAGGTACGAGAAGTCGTGGCCGGTGACGAACACGATCATCGTCAGTCCGCCGAACATCACGGCCGTGATCATCCCGGCCTGCGGAATCACGCCCGGATAGAAGCGATCGGCAATGAGCAAGATCGGCAAGAAGACGATCGATTCGGCGACGACGTAGAGCCCGAGCCCGGCGTATTGCTTTGAGACTGAAGTGGCAGACTGGGCCCAGCTCGACGCCAAGTAACTGATGCCGATGAACAGGGCCATGACGATCAGCCAGCTATAACGCTGGGCGAGCATCAAATCGACTATTTGCGCGCCGATCGGTAGATTGAGCAAGATTGCTTCGATGCCGATAAAGGCGAGCACGGCTCCGCCGAGGTGCAGATAGGTCTTGCGGATGAAGTCGGTGCGCTCATCGACCGCCGCGTTGGCCGCGATCGTGCCCCAAGATGACTGGTACGGGTTCTCGGAATAACTCATGGCCTTGGGCCTCCCAATAATTTGATCGTTGCTGACGGTCTTACAATATCATACCTCAAACTGGCTGCCAAGAAGGGCTTGTGAGCACCTAACAAATCCGGCTGGGAGAAGGGGACAGTCCCGGTTTTGCTGCCGACCGTTGCGGCGATGGTGCCCGCTCCGCAAAAAGGGGACAGTCCCCGCCGGATTCGTTAGGCGCTCTGAATAGCGACAGCGGGTGCCCCGTCCCGCATTTTCATCGGCGACTCAAGCGGAATTGGAGCAAGTCCCAAAGTAGCAGCGCGACCGAGGCGAGCAGGGCCAGCGAGGCTGCCGTATATTGCCAGAGGTGAAACTCGTACATGACTCTCGACGTTGTGTACAGCATGTAAGCGCCGGCCAGGCCGATGATCGCCACGACGACGGGAATTGCGAGCGGATGACTCGTCGAAGCGCCCCAGGCGATAATCAAGAGCCCAGCCAGCCCGCCGAACAACTGGAGAAGTCGCCGTAGGATGAAACTCTGGGCCGTCACGAGCACGATCGACGTCAGCCCGCCGAACATCACGGCCGCGATCATTCCAATCTGCGGAAGCACGCGATCCGGACCGATCCGCTCGACGACCAGCAGCAACGGCATAAAAACGACGGCCTGCGCGACGATGTAAAATGCCAGCCCGGCGTATTGCATCGGGACCGTCTTGGCCGATTCCGCCCAATAGTCTCCGAAATGGCCAACCGCGACGAACAGCACGATCACGACAAGCCAACAATAAGGGGCGGCGAGCATCAGGTCCGCCAACGACGGCCCGAACGGAACTTGCAACAGGATCGCCTCAACGCCAATCAAGGCAAACACGCCGCCGCAGATGTGCAGGTAGCACTTACGAACGAAGCCGGCCCGCTCGTCGGCCGTCGCATAGGCCGCCGAAATTGCCCCAGCCAATGGATCCGGATTCTCGGAAAAGCTCATGCGGTCGATTCGCGAACTTGGTTCAATGTTATTGCATCATAACATGAGTGTGCCTGACAAGTCTGGCGGGGGAGAGGGGGACAGTCCCCGGCGGATTTGTAAGGCGGTCTTCGAAACGGGTTTCGCGGCAACCGCCGCCCGCATAGAATCAGGAGTTCGCCGTCCGGAGATTCGGCACGAGGGTTCTGCCCGTTCTCATCCAAAAAGGCGGCGAGAGGCTGTAGCTCAGTCGGTAGAGCAACGGACTTTTAATCCGTAGGTCTTGGGTTCGAGTCCCAACAGCCTCAATGCCCTAGGAATCACTCCTGGCCGCTTTTTGCTCAGCACCACCGACCTTGCGCATCCCTTGATCGGTCGTGTTGCCGAGAATCTTATCCAGGCCAATCGAAATCATTTTCCTACCGCGGATTCCAGTAACCCACTGGAGTCCTTCGTCTTAGACTTGACTGCGGGCGAGCCGAATCAGGCACGGAACGCGGTGCAGCAAGTTATGGAACGCGATATGCGGCGCCGTGATTGGCGGCAAAGCAGGTAGCCATTGCGTATTTACCGAGCTACCTCTCGCTTGATGCCGTAAGAACGAGAAGAAGGAGAACCATCATGAGAGAGTTTCTATCCGTCGGTCGAGCGTTGATTGTGGCAGCGGTTGGTATGGCTCTACTCCTGGGGCGCGTGAGCGCCGCCGATCCGCCGGCAAATCCGCCCAAGGACGTCCCGCCAAAGGGCGCCGCGCCAAAAGATGTCGCGCCCAAGAACGCGGCTCCCAAGGAGGCTAATCCGCAACCCAGCAACAAGGATTCAAAGGACGCCGCACCGCGCGAGCCCGCGAAGAACCCGCGCGATGTGACTCCGGCCCCGCGGGAGACCAACCCGGCGCTTCGTGAAAAAGCGCAGAATCCTAAGGACACGGCTCCGCGCGAGACGACGCCAGCCCCGCGCGAGACGAGCCCTACTTCTCGCGATCGCGAAGCGATACCCGCTCCGGGCAGCACCGATCGGCGCAACGCCGACCAACGATCGACCGCTCGAGACGTGCACCGGCAAGCTCACCGATCCGATCGTGATTTGGGGATCACATTCGGTCGCGTCACCGAGCGCGGGCTGGCCGTTTCCGATTTGGCGAAGACCAGTATGCTTTTTAAAGCAGGCCTGCGCCCTGGAGATTTCATCATTTCAGTGAACGGCCATCGACTTGCGCGGCCGGATGATTTCGATCAGTTTGTTTATGGCATGAACAACGATGAGCGAATCACGGTGGTCGTCTGGCGAGACGGGCGCGAGGAGGTCGTTTACCTGGAACCAAGCATTTTCTACGTCGATGAGGTGTATGACGACGATTTCGCCTACTTCGGCGTGGTGTTCGACGACCGCTATCCCGATCGGCTGATTGTCCGCCGTGTCTATCCCGACACGCCGGCATTTCTGGCGGGGTTGCGGGAAGGAGACGTGATCACCACCTGGCACGGAGAGCGGATCACCAATCTGGCCGACTTCGGGCGAATCCTGCACCGCATCGAGCCGGGAACCGTGGACTTTGAATATATGCGCGAATCCAAGCCGATGCGGGCCGACGCCAAATTGGGCCGCCGCGAGGGGGTGAGCAGCGCGACCCGCCCCGAGCCGCCGGCTCGTGCACCGCGCTAGTAGAGCATCAATGCTGAATTGACGGGTACCATGGCCACTGCCCTGAGTGGCCATGCCTCGTTACGTCTCATACCCACGCCGAGCCGTGGGCATGGGTGCCCAAGAGGGGACGCTGCATCGCGTCCCCTCTCCATAAGACCGGCCGAGCAAGGGCCGAAGCCGGCGATCTCTCGCGTCTCTCGCGACCAATTCGTGCAATCCGTCCCGGCGACCGTTATAATGGTCTTGGGATCAGGGCAATTCAAGATTCATGGCTCACTCGCCATTCTTTTCGCCGGATTTCTGGCATCAAGAGGAGGAGTCACGTGAGACTCGCGACGCGTTCTTTGCTCATTGGCTTGCTGCTGACCTGGCTGGTCGTGCCCGCGAGGCTGGCTTCCGCTGACGACAAAAAGCCCGACAACCAAAAGCCCGTCGACCAGATCGCAACCGAAACGAACCGCGCGGATCCTGCGAAGCCCGCCGCGAAGCCGAGCCCGGCGACGGCTGATGCGTCGAGGCTGGGCGGCGATGCGCCGCTCGACGCCGCCGATCCCGAGTCGCTCCGCATGCATTTGATGGATGGCTCGGTGATCACCGGCCGGCTGTCGCTCAAAGACCTGTCGATCGAAACGAAGTTTGGGATGCTTAACGTTCCCGTGGCGAAGATTCTCAGCTTCACCCCCGGGCTCGCCAGCCATCCGACGCTGGCCAAGCAAATCGCCGGCTGGATCGAAGACCTCGGCTCGGGCACGTTTAACGATCGCGAGGCCGCCCAGCAGGCGCTCATGAAATTGGGACCCCCGGTGCGGGCGGAACTCGAACGCCGCCGCGACGATTCCGACGCCGAGCGCCGCACCCGAGTGCGAGCAATACTTAGCGAATTCGAGCAGGCGCAAGATGACGCCGACGATTCGCCGAACGACAAGCCAAACTCCGGCGCCGCCGCCTATATCCCAGACGACACGGTCGTGACCACGGAGTTTACAATCGTCGGCCGGATCGTGCCGCAATCGTTCGCGATCAGCAGCTTATACGGGCCACTGACAATCAAGCTGGCCGATGTTCGCCACATCGACCGCGATGTGGCAAAGAAAGAGGAGCTGCCGGTTAATTTCACCGTCAATAGCTCTCACATGGTGCACAACGGCACGCTGAACACGAACATTCGCCTCGAACGCGGCGACACGGTGACCGTGTCCGCCACGGGATCGATTGCCATGACTCCCTGGGGCGCTCAGGCGATGAGCACGCCCGACGGGGGAACTGCCGGGGCGAACTTCGGCATATTTGCAAGCCCCAAGGCGCAGATTCCGGTCGGAGCGTTGATCGGAAAGATCGGCAACGGCGAAGACTATTTCAAGATCGGCAGCCACCTCACATTCACGGCGGAAAAAACCGGTCAATTCCATTTGGCCATCGCGATGCGCCCAGAGCAGGCCGGCAGCGATTTTCCCGGCCAATACCGGGTGAAGGTTCACGTGCAGCGAAAGCAATAGTAAGCACGAAGTACGAAGTACGAACGGGAAACCCACTCCCCTTGGGAGAGGGCGGGGTGAGGGTTGAGCGTCCTTGGCAATTTCCCTCACCCCAGCCCTCTCCCATAGGGAGAGGGAGCGATGCGGCGGCGATTTGACCTGTTCTGAAATGCGACCTAGGCTTGCGAGGACGCTGTAATTGGCGTCCTCTTTCTTTTTTTTGATCGCACTTCGGGTGATTCGCATGATAACGCATTTGCTGGCCGTCGTGATTGCCGCGGGTTTGGCGGTTGGGAACTCCGATTCCCCATCGCCGCAGGAAGAGCAGCTTGAAAAGGCCGCTCGTGCCTATCGCATTCAGGTCTATGACACATTCCACCTCGACCGTGCCGAGTACGATCGGCGCCGGGCCGAATGGACGCGATTGGAGGCCGCTTGGCAAACCGCCGGCAAGCCGGATCGTGAATTGCCGGCGATCGTGAGTTGGTTAGCGACGGCGACGGCTCAATCGCAACCGGAGTCGATCGGTCCGCTGCCCGACGCGCCAATCGTCACCGCCGATCCCCAGACCCAGCCGAAGAACGCGAACGCGCGGCAGGTGGTCGTGCCCAAAAATAGTGACGACGCGCGGGCTGTCGGAGGATCTGAACCAAAACCAGAACAACCAACGAAGCCCAGCGCCGCGGAGAAAGCTCCTGTCGCGAATGTAGATCCCGCTACATCGGCGCCAATCGAACAACCAAGCTCGAACAACGCTGCAACGCCTGTCGGCGCGACCACCGCGGTCGAGCAACCCGCGCCGGATGAGAAGCCCGCGGAAAAGGAGACCGCCGCGCCCGAGTCGTCTGCCCCGACGCCGAGTCCGCCCACGACCGGCGACGGCGCCGATCAAGGGCGCCCCGCCACCACCGGTTGGCTGCATTCTCTCGGGGAAGAACTCGGGCAAGACCTGAACAGCCTGGGCGTGACGCTCGCCTGGAAGCGCGAGTCGAAATAAAGTGTACCCCTCACCTTCCGCGTGAGAGGTACACTATCGCAAATCGCCGCTCACAGGTAATTCAGCAGGGTCAGTTTCGAGATTTGGGCCGTCATCTGCAGCGTAGCGGTGAAGGAAGTCTGAAGCGCCGTCAGGTTCGTGATCGCGCTGGCCATATCGACATCGACCGTGTTCGACAGGCTCGATTGCAGGTTGTCCTGCTCCGTGGCCAAGGAAGTGCTCACCGTGTTTAGCGTTTGTTCTCGGGCACCGAGGTCGGCGCGTGTCAAATCGAGTTGACTCGACGCGCCGTCGAGCAGCCCGATCGCGCGATTGATCCCGTTCGTGTCGTTGTTTTCCAGCGCCGATTTGAGGCGGATCAGCGCGTTGAAGGCGCTATCCGTTTCCTGCGGGTTGACGTCGGCGCCGGCGATCGTTGTTGTTCCGCCGGACGCGGTCGCCGGATTGCTTTGCGTTTGACCGGCGGGGACTAATCCAAGGTCTTGGGCCGCGGTGCTGCCATTCTGCTCGATCACGGCCAATGGGGAAACCGTCGAAGGGTCGGTCGTGGTGAGGACGATGCCGTTGCCTGTCGATGCAAGCTGGGCAGTGACTTTGTTGGCCGCGACCTGATTGTTCGGGTCGTTGTTAATCAGGTTGATGACGTCTTGAATCGTCTTGGCGGAGCCAACCGTGACCTTGAGTTGGTATCCATCCGGGCGCTGGACGATGAAATCCGTGCCGCTCGTCGCCGTATGGATGCCGATGCCGTAATTCAATTGCGTCAATAATGTCGAACCGTTGAACGTGCGCACGCCGAGCTGGGCGGCCGTCGAGCCGCCGTTCTCGCCGATCGAAAAATCGGACCCCGAAAGCCGCGAGCGAATGTTAATGCCATTGCCCGACGAATTGATCTCCGCCGACAGCGAAGCGGGCGAGCCGTTGAGCGTGTTGAGCAAATCCTCGACGGTGTGATCGCCGCTGGTGTCGATCGTATAGGTCTGGCCGCCGTTGGCGATTTGCAGGCCTGAGCCGCTGTCGAAGTTCACTCCGCTGCCGCCGGCGGTCGTGGCGGTTGGGGTTGTGTCGAGCGTGCCGCTGCCATCGTTTTTGAGTTCGGCCGGGTCCAGAGCGGCTGTGAAGTCGGCCGAAAACGCGGCGTTGTTGTTGAGGGCATGCACCACGTCCTTAGCGGTGCTCAGGCCGCTGGCGATGTCGATCGTGATCGTTTTTCCGACCGCATCGTAGTTCACCTTTTCGGAGCCGACGGTGACCGTGTGATCGTCGATCAGGTGAACGGCAAAGCCGTTGTAGGCAGCGCCGTGGTTGTTAGCTTGGATGACGATGTCTTTATCGCTGCCGGATGAAATCAGGTTGGCCTGGGCTTGCGAACCGAGGATGTCCGATAGCGACGTGGTGAGTGTGAGCTGGGGATTGAGCGGCTTGCCAACGACCGCCGTGCCGACGTTGTTCGGGCTCAAGATGCCAAGTTGTGCGGCGGTGGTCGTGTTGCCGACTTCCGTGATCGTTAGATTGCCCCCGCCGGCGGCGTCGAGCGAGACATTCAGCCCGGTGGATGTGATATCGACGCGGAGCGTTCTTCCGAGCGGCGGATGCGACTCGATCAGATTGGCCACGTCGCCGAGCGTGACCGCGTTGCTCAGATCGACGACGCTGGAATGTGCGCCGTCGGAGATCGTGATGCTCCCCTTATTTACGCCTTGGCCGCCATCGAGATCGGAGAGCCTGGTGTCGGCCGTGACGTTGGGCGTGAGATTGGCGGCGCCGCTCACTCCGGTCGAGAGCGCGCCAAACGCATCCGCGCCGCTCACGTTGGTTTGGAAGAGTTGGCTGATGTCGGACAAGCTGGTGAGTTGCTCGGCATTGCCGACATATTTGACATACGAACCGTCGGTTTGAAACGGCGACGTTCCGGCCTGCGAACCGGCGAACAGATAGCGGCCGTTGAAGCTCTGATTGCCGATGTCGGTCAATTGCTGGATGGCGCTGGCGACCACTTGGGCCGCGGTTTGGCGCTGGGAGCTGTCGGCCACTGTGCCGGCTACGGAAAGGGCCGTCGAGCGAGCGTTGGACAACAGGTTCGCCACATTTCCCAGCGCGGTGTCGGTTTCCGTCAAATACGATTGGTTGGTATCGAGATTGTTCTTGATTTGGGTCTTCTGTTGAATCAACCGGTTCAAATTAATGGCTTGGGCCGCCGCCGTCGGATCATCGCTCGGCAGGGTCAGCCGCTGTCCCGTGGACACCTGGCTCTCGAGCTGCTGCAAGCCGATCTCATCGGCCTGCAACTGCGCGTTGAGCCGCTGGGTGGTCAGCAGATCGCTGACTCGCGTGGCAGGAATGGGAGCGATGGCGGTCATGAGTTTTTAGAATGCCTAACAAATCCGGCTGGGAGAAGGGGACAGTCCCCGTTTTGCTCCGCCGACCATCGCGGCGATGGTGCCCGCGCAAACGCGGGACAGTCCCCGCCGGATTTGTCAGGCATCCTTATAGCTGGACTAAATCGTTCAACAATTGGCTGAGCGTCGCTATGTATTTCGCCGAAGCCTGAAAGTTGCGCTGATATTGCAGCATGTTCACCGTTTCTTCGTCGATGTTGACGCCGCTGATGGATTGCTGTTGGCCCTCGAGCGAGGCGGCGAACGTCGCGGCGCTATCGCTGACGCTCTTGGCGACGCTCGATCCCTGGGTGACGCTCGAAGCGATCTGATCGTACAGGTTCGACATCGTCGCGCCGTTTTGCGAGGCCAGCGGCAAGTCCTGGAATTGGGCGAGTTGCTGCGCCACATTCGTATCGACCCCCACGCCGCCGCTGCTCGCAGCGAAGGTCGACGGGTCTTGGACGACGGCGCTGTTCACCGCGATTCCCCGCGCATCGGATCCCGTGAAAAACGTGTTGATTCCCAGTGCCGCCAACGTCCCGCTTGTGTCTCCGGCGAAGGCCACCTGTTGGTCGGCCGAAGTGGTGCTGATCGTGAGTTTGCCTTCGGGCGTCGTTGCCGCGGACAGTCCGCTGATCGAGTTCAATTGTGATGCGAGATTGGAGAGCGAGGTATCGCCGGCGAGGCCGTTTTCGGTAACCTGCACGTTGGTCGTCTGCGTCAGCCCGGTGGCCTTGTTATAGACCAGCACTTGAAACGTGCCGCTCGACGGCGAGTTTTTGAGCCCCGTGGCATCGAGCGCCGTGTTCACATCGTCCACCGGCGTGGTGCTCGTCACTTGGCTATAGCCGTTCAATCCTTGACCGGTTGAATAGATCTTGTTGAACTCATGAGCCAACGTGCCGGCGAATGAATCGAGCTGATCGAGGAACCCGCCGAGGATCTGATCGCGAGAGTTGATCAGCCCTCCCACTTCGCCGGAATTGATGGCTAGCTTCGAATCGGTCGCGGCCAGACGAATGTTCGCGGCCGACAGCCCGCGATCCGAGGTCGTATCAACTTTGACCTGCCGGACCTGTCCCTCGGAAATGAGATAGTCGCCGCCGCTGTAGACATTCACCGTTCCGTCGGGCTGGACCGTCGTCGTGATGTTGATCAGCTTCGACAAGTCGGAAAGCGCTTGGTCGCGCTGGTCGCGGAGACCGACCGCCTGGCTCGAAGTGGTATTGCCCCCTTCGGCGTCGGCGATTTGAACGTTGAGCTTGCCCACTTGGTTGAGCAGGCTATTGATGTTGCCGGCGTCTTGAATCACTTGGTCGTTCAAGTGCGAGCGAAGTTGGCTGGCTTGCGACGCCAAGTTATTGAGAGTGCTGGCCACCGTCTGCCCCTTGAGCACCGCGAGATTGCGAGTGGGAACATCCTGCGGCGAATTGAGCACTTGCGCAATGCTCGAAGTGAAATCGGTCAGTGACGTGCCGAGATTCGAGCTGTTCAATTCACCGAACAGGCTCTCGAGCTGCTGGTAGGTTTGCGTGCTCAGGGCAGTGCTCGTTTGATCGCTGGCCGCGCCGCGAACGCGTTGGTTGAGGAACTGATCGACTTCCTGTTGAATCGCATGGATTTGAACGCCAGTGCCCAATAGCAATCCGCCGACTTGCTGCGAGGGACCAGCGGCGAGATCCACCACCTCGCGGCTGTAACCGGGGGTGCTGGCGTTGGAGATATTCTGGCCGGCGACCTGCAATCCAATTTGTTGGATTTGCAGAGTATTGCTGGCCATCTGAATGGAGCTGAACAGCGACATCGCGCTCGATCCCGGTGGAAATTGGCCAGAATGGCTAGGCCGCCCGGTCTACCAGGAATCCGCCGGACCTGGCGGAATCGTCCTTTTCATATGTCGGCTGTAGTCGGCCGCCAGTAGCGATAATCTCCAGCACTTGAGAAAGATGAATCAGCGTCCGCTGCACGAGTACCCAATTTGTCAGGCTGTGGTGCTGCAAGAGCCGCATACGAGCAGTCGCTTCGCGAAGCTTTGGGCTCAAGTTTTTGCGCTGGGACAGCGGCAGCGCCGCCGCCAGGCTCTTCAAATCGTTCGCTGGCAATCCTTCGGCCGCCGCCTGTGCTAGCAACTCGAGGCGTCGCTCCTGGCAGGCTTGCAGCCGGCCGATTAGTTCTTCTTCCCGGCTGCGCAGGGCTTCCATCGCTAGCGTGTCGGAGGTGAGCAGTCGATGACGCTTATCGGAGAGCACGCTGAGCAATTCGGTTTGAATATCCGATAGCTCGGCCAATAGGCCGGCCAGTTCTGACTCCCAGGCGATTATCTGCGTTGGCATGAAATGCTCGAAGTGGAAAGGTTCGGGGTTCGGGACTCGAGACTGGGGAGGCGGGGTTCCGGGGAAATCGCGGCTTAGGGCCGCGCGCTACGAATCCCGAATCCCGCGTTGTTATCAGCGATTGCCGGCTTGCATCTGCGCATTGAACAGTTCGAACATCTGGCCGGTGAATTGGCTAGCGTTGGCTTGCGACATTTTCTCGGAGAGCACCTGATCCAATTGCCCTTGGAAGGCTTCTTCCGCCCGGCCGCCGTTGAAATAGGCCGTCTTGCCGACGGTCTTGTGCATTTCGTGCAGCAGTTGGCCGTAGAACGATTGGCCGACGAAGGCGTCGAACTTTTCGCGCACCTGGCTCTGATCGGCCAATTGCGCGCCGGTGCCGGGCGCGCCGGTCGGCGGCTGCATCGAGAGATACTGATTGGCCAATCGTTGCGTTGCCGCCAGCGAGTGATTGGCATGTGACTCCGCCAAGCTGGCCGCGCTCATCGACGAGATGCTTCCAATGCTCATGAAATGTTCCGATGGATTGGCCTCGAAGCGCGCTCCCCTTCGCTGCGCTTCGGGTCGCGGCTAAACGGTCCGATGCTGTGCTTCGTGCTTCGTTGGCGACTATTCTATAATCAATTGCCCATGGAGTTTGCCGTCGCGATCGAGACCTTTGACGATGTCGATCACGTCTTCCGGCGGGACCTTGAGCGTGTTGAGCGTATCGACGAGCGCCTTGAGTTTCGGTGTTGGCGTTGAACTGGTCTCAATCGGCACGAACCGACTGGCCGGCGGGGCCGTCGATTGGCCGGGCCCGGCAATCTCGATCACCATGTTTTTGTGCGTAATCACGACCGCGCCGATTTCGACGTCGCCGCCGAACACGACCGTTCCCGACCGCTGATTGATCACGACTCGCGCTTCGGTTTGCGGCTCGAGCATCGGGAGGCTCAAGACCTGCGAGACGAACGAGACCGGCTTGTCCTTGTATTGCGGCGGGATTTGCACGACGACGTTTTCTTGGTTCACCGCCTGAGCCAGTTCGCCGGAATGCGACTGAAAGCCGAGTTGGCCGTTGATCAACTCCGCCACATCCTCGGCCACCTGAAACTCGGCATGATTGCGGTCGAGCACGATCGTAATCTTGCCGTCCTTGACGAACGGATTGAAAAAATCCTCTTCCAGCCGGCAGCCTTTGAACACTTTACCGGTCGTCGGCGACTTCGGATCGTCGAGATGAATCGATCCCTGGGCGAAAGCATAGACGCGTTCGCTTTCGATCTGCGGGCCTTGTAGGGCGGTGATGAAGAGTTGCCCGCCGGCCAGGCTCTTCGCGCCGCCGATTGAGCTGACTGTGCAATCGATCGTATCTCCCTGTCGCGCGCCGGCAGGCGGCACCGTGGCCGTCACGATCACCAGGCCGACGTTCTTTACGTCTTCCTTGAGTTCGAGCGGCCCGCGTTTCCCCGTCGGGGTGCCCATCAACTGGATCGCTCGGGCGAGGCTGCGCACGGTCGGCAGCGAATTGGCGTTGTCGCCGGTCCCCTTCAGGCCGACGACGATCCCTAAACCTTGGAGCGTGTTCTCCTCTTGCCCCTTGACGTGACAAATGTTCTTTAGCAGCGTGCGAGCGTTGGCTTGCTTGCCGGTAAATAGCAGCGCCATTGTCGCGAGCAACGCGAAAAACAACGGCGACGAGGGAAAGTCGAGGCAGCGACGATCGCTCGCCGGGCGCCTTTGACCACCATAGTGCATCGCACGTCGCTCAATCATTTTTTCACCTAAAGTCCTGACTTCCGCTTGCGCGTCCTCTAGTCCCTAGCCCGGAGTCCCTAGTCCCTAAAAAATCGAGAGTCGATCATAAAGCCGCGTGAGCCAGCCGCGGCGGTAGCCGTCGCGTACGTTGCCCACTTCCTTCTTCTCGATCATCAACTCGGCGATGTTCTGGCTAAGGACCGAATTATTCGGAAGCACGTCTTCGCGACGAATCACGCCGGAGAGCGACGCCACCCAGATGTCTTCATTGACTTGAATCTTGTGGTGAGCTTCGATGATCAGGTTGCCGTTCGGCCGAATGTCGACGATCTCGGCGGATATTTTGAACGTCAGAGCGTCCTTGGTTTGCAATTCGGCGTCGGCCTGATATTGGCTGTCGAGCGTGCCGTTGGCCTCGGGCTGGCCATTGCTCATCGGCGACGGCTTGATCGACCAGCCGTCGAGATGAATCCAGTTCTTCAACTGGGCGTCGTATTTCCCGGTTTTTCGGCGGTCGAGTTGTCCCGAGCTGGTCACGGCGGATTTCTCGTCGACGTAGATCGTGATCAAGTCGTGCAGCCGCACCTGCGCCGGCGGGTCCGACTTTTGAAACAGCCAGGAACTCGACGACAGCCGCAATGCGTCTTGGTCGTTCGCCGGCAGATCGTGATGAAACAAGCTCGAATTCTGCCCCGGCGCTCGCGCGGCGCAGAAAATCGCCGCCGCCACGATGACCAGCTTGATCGCCAAGCTAACAACCAGCCACACGCGCAACCCGCGGCGCAGGGCGGCGCTCGTTTGCGATTTCGTTCGGCCGATTGAAATGATCGAGTTCAAGGTTATTCGCTCCGCGTGGTTTTATTCTCGCGATCGGCCGTGAACGCCGCGGGCGAAGTCGTCGCCGCGCCGCCGAACACTTCGACTTCGTCCAGCCCGCAGACGCGCGCCAAAAAAGACTTCCGATCGAGCATGGATTCCACGTTGACCAACTCTCCATGCGCGCCGTTTTCATGCGCTCGGGCCGGCATTCGGACGACGATCCCCGCGTTGCGGCCGTATACGGTGACCACCTCGCCGCTATGCACCAGCACCTGCGGGCGAACATAATTGGCGTCGAGCGTTTGGCCTGGCGCGATGGCTTTCACTGCTTCCTTGCCGACCACTTCCTCTGCCGTTTGAAAGGCGCCCGTGACCGATGTGTTCGAGGAAAGCCGCTGAAGTTCAATATCGCTGGCTCGCACGATCTCGCCGCGCGGCACGGCGTGGGTCGCCACAACGATCGTCGGCGGAAGCGCCACTTGGGCGATGACGCTGATCTGCCCCGTTCCATCGGTTGCGTTGACGGTCAGTTGAAACGGCTGCCGCCCGACCCACGGGCGCTGGCCGCCAACGGCCGTGAGGGGCTCCGGTGTGGCGGCGATGGCTTGCGTCTGCTCGTCATTGAGTTCGACGGTGACCTGCCATGCCTCGTCCGCCACTTTTTCCCGCAGATATCGAACGATTGCGTTGCTCGCCATTCGCTGGGCCTGCAAGATCAGCACCTTGTTCGGCCGCCGAGCGATGAGTTTGCTCGCCGCATCGTTCGTGCGAACGACGCTAACTTGGCCCGCGCCCGAAAACTGGTGTTGCGCGAGATTGATGCCGCGGAGATCGAGCAAATCTTGAACGTCGCGCAGCCGCACGAGCATCCGATTGCCGGCCGCCGGGGCGGGCATCAACTCGATGGCCGCCAATTTGCTCGCCTCTTGTGAATCGGCCGCATAGATTTCGGCCAGGTCGCCGAGCAGCAGCAAGCTCTTCGACGTGCGCACCTCGTCGCGGAGTTTGATCTCGGCCGCACGAATGGCGGTTGCAAATAGGGCGAGAAGACCAATGGCGATGGTCGCAGGTTTCATACGTTTAAGCATTGACAGAGATCTTTTGATTTGTTGAAAACGGTTCGCAACTATTGCCGGCGTAAATTGGCGATGTCTTGCAAGATCTGGTCGCCGGCGTTGATTGCTTGCGAGTTCAACTCGAACGACCGCTGAGTGGTTATCAAGTCGATCAACTGCTGCACCGGCTGTACGTTCGACGCTTCGAGCACATTTTGCTGCAGCGTTCCCATGCCGGTTGTTCCGGGAAGCGCTTGCTGGGCCGTGCCCGAGGCCTCAGTCGCTTGATATAGGTTATCGCCGAGTTTGAGCAGCCCTTGCGGATTGATGAACCGCGCAAGCTGGATCGTGCCGACCTGCTGCATCGCCGTGCTATTTGCTTGCTGCACCGACACTTGTCCTTGCGAGCTGATCGAGATTTGCGTCGTGTCCTGCGGAATGGTGATCGCCGGTTCCAGCAGCCGGCCGACGGTGGCCGAACCAAGGACCAATTGCCCGTTCGCGTTGACCGAGAAATTCCCGGCCCGCGTATAAACAGTGCTGCTCGTGACTGGATCGGTCACCTGGAAGAACCCATTGCCTTCGATCGCCACGTCGAGTTGGTTCCCCGTTTGCTGGAATGATCCCTGGCGATAGTCGGTCTGGGTGCTTTCGACCCGAGCACCAGTGCCGAAAGCGATCCCAGTCGGCGTCAGTTGTCCCGCGCTGTCCTGCAAGCCGGGCAAGACCTCGTTGCGGTAGAACAGGTCTTCGAAGTTCGCCCGATCCTGCTTGAAAGCCGTCGTATTGACGTTCGCCAGGTTATTGGCGATTACGTCCAACTTCGACTGGAGCGATTCCATGCCAGTCGCGGCGGTATATAGCGCTTGAATGCTCATGGTTATTTACGTGCGATGTACGAAGTACGAAATGCAAAGTACGAAGTACGGAAAATGTCAAATATCCGTGTTCATCTGTGGCTCATTGGCTTCGTCCGTGGCTCATCAACTCGGCGTCAGCAGCAGGCGCTCGGTTAGGGCGGAGGCCATCGCATCGTGGTTCTTGATCATGCTGATGTTCGCCTCGAATGCCCGCGAGGCCTCGATCAATTCCATCATCTCGGCGGTCGGCTTGACATCGGATTGTTCGAGCGTGCCGCCGAGAACGCTCCGCTGCTCGTCGGCGAGCGGCTGCGGCGGGGCGAGCGGCTTGAAGAGGTTTTCGCCTACCTTGGCTAAATCCCCCAGCGATCGCGGCTGCACCAGCGCAACGTTCTGCTGGTTTCCCTCTTGCACGATCCCGCCAGTGGACGTGAGCTGCCAATCGCCGGCGTCGGGATCGATTTCGATCGGTGCGCCGGAATCGCTTAGCACCGGATAGTTGTCTTGCGTAACGAGCCGGCCGGCCGAAGTCATCATGAAGTTGCCGGCCCGGGTCAGAAAGTCGCCGTCGGGCCGGCGAACCATGAAGAACCCGTCGCCGCCGACCGCCATGTCGGTCGGGTTGCCGGTCCGCTTCATGGTGCCCGGGCTGAAATCCGTCTTGGTCTCGCGCACCGTGACTCCGCCTCCCAAATCATTGACCGATCCGGAGCCGGGCGAATCGGTTCCGCGCTGAATCTCCTCGGAATAGCGGGCCTGAAAGATGGCCAGATCGCGCTTGAAGCCCGTAGTGTCGGCATTCGCTAAATTATTGGCGAGCGCCTCAAGGCGCTTGGTCTGCGCGTAGGCCCCCTCGGCGGAGATGTATAGCCCGTATGGCATGGCCGCGAGAGAAATCGCACGGTGCATGCCCCCCTGAAGTCCGCGGCCTGGAAGAGCAACCGGTGTGCCGAAGTAGGAATGCGGTCGCGGCATAGACCGCAACCAATCCGCAATCCGCCTATCCAGTTGGATTTAAGATCGAATCGATTCGCGACTGCGGCGATTGTCGGACAACGCACCAATCCGCCGCGAAACGCGAATCCTGCCGATCACGGCGCAGATTCGGCCGGTTGATCATCCGCGCATTGATTTGGCCCCGACCATTCCGTCCGCGGTCGCCGACGCCAATGCGACCGGCCCGCTTCAGCGGCCACTCCGCGATTTGGCTGGCGGCGTGGTCGTATCGCCCGCACCATTCCCAGGAGATCCTTTCGCGGTCGGCGCTCGGCCGTCGGGCCCTGGCGCGAAGAGGCCGATGCCATTGGCGGGCACCGGTTTCTTATTGCGCTCGCCGGTCGTGGGGGGCTGGATTGTGCCCGCGACCAGTTCGGGAATGTCCTGCAGCTTGGCGTCGCCGATTTTGCACTTGTCCCAGGCGTCCTCCGAAGCGCGCCAGCCGAGAACCACATCGCAGCCTTTCGCATCGTAGACCCATAGTTCGAAGATGCCGGGCATGACTTCGTCCGCCAGATTGCTATTGCGCTCAACCTCGAAGGATTGTGGGGCTTTGAAATGAATCCGCTTCCAATTTCGAGTCTGCCCTTCAGGCCCATCGGGAGTCTTCGCCGCCACGTCAGTCCAATCGGATTCGGGAGGCCCCAGGATCGCTGCTAACGTGTTTCGCACGATTTCCAGTCCGTCCTTCGGCCGCGGCGCGTCGTGCATCCAGATATATAGATAATACGGCGTCTTCACTTGAGAAATGTCGAGATAGGTCCCTTCGAATGATTCGCGAAAGCCGACTCCGTTCAGTAGAAATGGTGGAAGCACGCGGGCGCGGCTGACATGCTTGCTGGCGTCGACCGTGTCGGCCGAGTGGAGCGTGAAGGCATGCGTCAACGTGTCCGGCAAGCGGAAATTGACCGGCATGTCTTCCGTCAAGCGATTGAGCGGAGCGAAGGCCGACTCGCGTTGCAATTCGACCAGCCGGGCATCAAACCTCTCCGCGTAAACTCCCGTGCCGCAGCCAGTGGAAAGCGCCATGAGCAGGGAACCGCAGATGCCCAGGGCTTGAACGGTTCGCGCGCTGCCAAATTCGGAATTCATATTCATCTCGGGTCGTCAAAATGATCTCTCAGCCAATACTGCGATTGTCCGCAGCGAAGCTCGAATCTGTCAAGGATTGCCGAGCGAACAGGCTTCGTCCCCGCAGACAGGGCGCTCACGGTTG
>DASZFO010000354.1 GCA_035939775.1 Pirellulales bacterium
CCGCTGTGCCCCGTGCTGCGGGGCGAACTATTGCGGCGCTCGGCAGCAATGCTGCACGGTCATGAAGACCTGCAAGGAAGTGGTCTACGAACAGCAAAATTACACCTGCTACAAGACCTGCTACGAGACCGTCTGCGAAAACAAGACGATCGATTGCGTGAAATACGTTGCCGAGACCGCGTACCGCACCTGCGAATACATGGTCTGCAAGCCGGTCTGGGAAACCAAAGTGAAGACTTGCAGCTACACGGTGTGCAAGCCGGTCTACGAGACCAAGACTCGCGAGATCTGCTACACGGTCTGCAAGCCGGTCTGGGAAACCAAGACCCGCGAGATCTGCTACACCACGTGCAAGCCGGTCTATGAGACCCGCGAGTGCCACTACACGGTGTGCAAGCCGGTTTACGAGACGAAGACGCGCGAGATTTGCTATACCGTCTGCAAGCCGGTCTACGAGACCAAGACGCAAGAGATCAACTACACGGTCTGCAAGCCGGTTTATGAGACCCGCGAGTGCCACTACACGGTGTGCAAGCCGGTCTACGAGACGAAGACTCGCGAGATCTGCTACACCGTCTGCAAGCCGGTCTACGAGACCAAGACTCAGGAATGTCACTATACAGTCTGCAAGCCCGTCTATGAGACCAAAACCAAGGAAATCTGCTACACCACTTGCAAGCCGGTTTATGAAACTTGCGAGCGGCAGGTTTGCTACACGGTCTGCAAGCCGGTTCACTATACGAAGACGATCCAGATTTGCTGCGGACATTGCGAAACGCAAGTGAGCGAGTGCCCCGGCCCGGTCGTCACCAAGTGCTGCCAGGAGCCCGGCTGCTGGAGCTGGGATCCTTGCTGCTGCCGATGTGTGTATCACCCGGGCTGCTGCAAGCAGATTCAGGTGCAATGCCCGCCGATCAAGGTGTGCAAGAAGGTCTGGGTGCCCGAGACTCGCGAGCAGACGATCGATTGCGTGAAGTACGTCAGCGAGACGGTCACCAAGAGCTGCCCCTACACCGTCTGCAAGATGGTGGCGGAAACGCACACCAAGACCTGCAACTATACGGTCTGTCACATGGTGCCCGAGGAACGTGTCAAGACTTGCCAGTACACGGTCTGCCACATGGTCCCCGAGACCATGACCAAGACCTGCCAGTACACCGTCTGTCACATGGTGCCGGAAGATCACGTCAAGAGCTACACGGTGTGCAAGATGGTGCCGGAATGCCGGACAAAGACTTGCAGCTACACGGTCTGCCACATGGTGCCGGAAGATCATGTCAAGACTTGCAGCTACACGTGCTGCCACATGGTGCCCGAGTGCGTGCACAAGACATGCAACTACACGGTCTGCCACATGGTGCCCGAAGATCACGTGAAGAGCTACACGGTCTGCAAGATGGTGCCCGAGACCATGACGAAGACGTGCAGCTATCAGGTCTGCCACATGGTGCCGGAAGATCACGTCAAGAGCTACACGGTCTGCAAGATGGTGCCGGAATGCCACACCAAGACTTGCAGCTACACGGTCTGCCACATGGTGCCCGAAGACCACGTCAAGACGTGCAGCTACACGTGCTGCCATATGGTGCCCGAGTGCGTTCACAAGACGTGCAACTACACGGTCTGCCACATGGTGCCGGAAGATCACGTGAAGACCTACACGGTCTGCAAGATGGTCCCCGAGTGCCATACGAAGACCTGCGAGTACAAGGTATGCCACATGGTAGCCGAGACCATGACGAAGACGTGCAGCTACCAAGTCTGCCACATGGTGCCAGAGTGCCATAGCGTGGAAGTGCCATATAAGTGCTGCCACATGGTCGAAGAGAAATGCGTCAAGCAGGTGCCCTACACGGTCTGCAAGCCGGTTCACTACAGCGAGACCATCCAGGTCGCGCATTGTGTGCCGAAGCAGGTCGCGTATACGGTCACCCGTTGCGTGCCCAAGGTGATTTGCAAGGAAGTGCCGGTGCAGGTTTGCTGCCCGTGCCCTTGCAGCGAACCCTGCCACGCGGAGCCGAGCTGCGGCTGTGCCAAATAGCTGGCTCTAGTTAAACGCCTCGCCTTCCGTGAGTGGGAGGTGGGCAATGGTCTGGTCCACCAACGGCGGCCCGGCTCCCTTGAGCCGGGCCGCTGTCTTTTTTGGGCGCCGCGGGCCAGACACGGTGACATCAGCCGGTTCGCTTGCGAACCGATAGTGGCGCGGAACGATCGTACCGACAATAGACTTCGGTTTGCAAGCGAACCGGCTAACGGGAGCGTACTCAGGCATCCGATCGACCGCTCATTCGGGCGGCGCCGGCAGCTCGAGTGCGGCATAAACCCGCGGATCGGCCAGACTGCCGGCCACAAAACGGGCGCCGGTAAAGTCATGAGTCCAACTGTGACCGGCGGGTACTGCGACAGCAAATGTGCCGGCGGCGACCGCGGCACGGCAGCCGTTTTCGCTGTCTTCAAGCACCATCACTTGCCGTGGCTCGAGGCCAAACCGCTCCGCCGCCGTTTGATAAATCTCCGGCGCGGGCTTCCCTTCCACGACATCCTCGCTCGTGAGGATGAAGTCGAATCGCGGCGCGAAATTGAATCGCCCCAGCACGTTTTGCACAAACCGCCGCGCGCTGCCCGTGGCGATCGCCTTCGGCATCCTGATCGACTCGAGCGCATCGAGCAATGCCTCCAGGCCCGGCATGCACTGCAACTCGTGATCCAGGATTTCCGAGAAAATCCGCTCGCTCTCTTCGGCAAGAATTGGCACTGTGTCCGGTAGACCGTGCCAATCGATCATGATTTGCAGGGCAACGGCGCTCTGCCGCCCCATCATCCGGTCCAGCAATTCGGCCTCAAATTGCTTGCCGCGCCGGCGCAACAATTCCGTGCCGACATGTTGATACAGAGCTTCCGTATTGAACATCAGCCCATCGAGATCAAACACGACGGCCGACAAACCTTTTGAATCAGACATGTGACGTGGCGCGGCTTTGGCGGACGGCGGGATGGATCAACTGAAAGTGTAGAACCGTAGGGCTAGAAGAAAAGGACCGCTGGGGAACTGCGCCGCCCCGGCAACTCAGTATTGCCGCAGACCGCGAATTCGGCGCAGCAACGGCAATCCTGCGCGGTATGCAAGGTCGAGCAGGTTTCCGGCCCGACTTCCAGAGTTAAGGACTAATCGCCCCACCGGATAGGTCGTGGTTGCCCATTGCGATGTCGCGTCGGAGAGTGGTCCGACGAAATCGACGAGGTGACAGTCGGACTCCGAGCTGAACCGTTCGAAGAGCCGCCGACGCAACATCTGTCCGGGGCTTAATCGCGCGAACGCTTCGTCGTAGCCGACTTTAGGGGAGAAATAGCAGCCCTTTGCCTTCCAGCCGTATTCGAAGGCAATCGGTTGGCCTCGGTGTTCGAGAAACGTAAGTTGCAATTCGCCGCGTTCGGCGATTTGCCGTGCCTGCCGCAGATAGAATCCGAACGATCCCGGCGACCGAAGCACGGACGTGCCCGCCGCACCCTTCCAGTTCCGGTCCTCGACTTCAAATCCACGACGAAGCAGCGCCTCGACGCGCTCCGGAGCGATGTCACGAAACACGGCCAGATCGGCGCCTCCCATTTGGTCGGCACGTTTTTCGATTCGCCCCAACTGCCGACGGTGGTTTTTCGACCAATGACGTTGGCACGCACCCCAATTGTGGTCAATCTCAACCTGTCCGACGCGGAAGCCGTCGCGCATATTCACCGCAAATCCGTACTCTTTCGCCGCCGCGATGAACCGCCGCCAGCGTGGCATTTCAATGGGGATGGCGTCGAACCAGAGCAATGGCCAGCCGAAGTGCGCGATTCGGCCCATGAGCACTCTCAGCGCCTCGTCCCCAGCGGGCGATGGATCGAGCAAAAGATCCCCCGCCCAAAAGCAATTATTCATCGGGAGGCGCGCGACGGGCAGTACCCTTTTTATACGCCCGCCAATCAATGGCAGCGCCGCGACAAGTTGGCCGTTTTGTTCGACGGCAATAGCGCGGACTGGGGCCGTCGGCGCACAATGTTCGATCCACTGAGCGATCAATTCGGCCCGCGCGATCGGAAGCGCCACGTCGCTGCGCAGCCAGAGATCGTCCCATCCCGCTGCGGCGGCGCGGAGGGCGGAAACTGAATCAAGCTGAATCAGACGTGGATCGGCCATCCCGTGGAAACCCTTTGCGGCAGATGCCAATAATCAAGCATGGCACACGCTTACCCTTGACGGAACCTGAACGGCCGGCGAGGGTTTAGATTATGACGAGACAGATCGCCGAATTTCGATTATAATGCATCGCTGATATACCAACCGGAAATCGCGGCAAACTCCATCCCACCCGGCCGCAAGTTATGCTACCCATCTGCCGACAGCTTGCGCTTTCGCGCTGGGGCGCTGCCGCGCTCTCGGCGGTCGGCGCGACATTGGCGGTCGGTCTGCTGACGCGATCTGCATCATCGGTTGAGTCGACGAGCAGTGCCGTCGGCCGCGACGCGTTTTCGCAGAAGATCGTTCCGTTTGTCGCCAAATACTGTGGCGATTGCCACGCCGGTTCCAAGCCAGAGGGAAACCTCGATTTGACGAAATTCAAGGACGCCGCGGCCGTAGCCGGCAACCGCAAGATTTGGCGAAAAGTGCTAGGCAAATTAACCGCGCACGAAATGCCTCCAGCCGATCAGGAGCAGCCCCCCGCGGCCGAGACCGAATCGGTCACGCACTGGGTCGACGCTGAACTTGCCCGACCGGTCCCCTTCGACGCGCAAGATCCGGGTCGGGTTACCATCCACCGGCTGAATCGGGCCGAATACAACAACACGATCCGCGATCTGGTCGGAGTGGATTTCCAGCCGGCCGACGATTTTCCAGCCGACGACGTGGGATATGGATTCGACAATATCGGCGATGTGTTGTCGCTATCGCCGCTATTGCTCGAAAAATACCTGGCCGCCGCCGAACGGATCATGGACCAGGCGATCGTCGTTCCGCGGGCCAATGTCGTCCCGCCGTCGACTGCGTTCGACGTAATGAAACTCGATGCGACCGTGCCGGCCGAACCGAACTTCCGCGGCACCGGCCGGCGGATGTACAAGAATGGCGAGTTTCGCCACACCTGGAAGCCGCCATTCGATGCCGACTATCGCTTGCGCCTGCGTGCCACGGGTCAACAAGCCGGCTCTGATCCGCCCCATGTCGTCGTCAAGGTAGACGGCAAGGAAGTCAAAAGCTTTGACTTGAAGTTGGATCGCAATGCGCCGCCGTATGAATGCAAAACCCACCTCACGGCCGGGGAGCATGTTCTGGCCGTCGCCTTTACGAACGAATTCTCCGATCCCAAGGCGTCCGATCCACGCAAGCAAAACAGCTCGCTCATGCTGTTAAAATTTGAGGCCGATGGCCCGCTTGGAGCGCTGCCGTTCGAGGCGCTTCCCGAGTCGCACCGACGGATTTTCATCTCCGCGCCGAAGTCAGCGGGAGCGACGCCCGAGGAAAAGGTCGATTTCGCTCGCCAGATCATTCGCCGATTTGCCGATCGCGCGTTCCGCCGACCGGCCACAGAGTCCGAGATCGCGCGGCTGGTCAGGCTCTGGTCGATGGCCGACAAGGATGGCGAGCCATTCGAGCGCGGCATCCAATTGGCGCTGGAAGCGGTGCTGGTTTCTCCCCATTTTCTCTTTCGCGTGGAAACCGATCCGCAACCCGATGGCCCCGGGGCGAAGCACGAAATCAGCGACTACGAGCTGGCGACGCGGCTCTCGTATTTCCTTTGGAGCAGCATGCCCGACGACGAGTTGTTCGCGCTTTGCTCGAAAGGATCGTTGCGCAAGGGCGGGAATCTCGAAGACCAGATCCGCCGCATGCTCAAAGATTTCAAGTCTCACGCGCTCGTCGATAATTTCGCCGGCCAGTGGCTGCAAACCCGACGACTCCCCACGATCACTCCCGATAAATCGGTGTTTCCAGACTTCGACGAATCGTTGCGGTCTGCGATGAAGAAGGAGACCGAGTTGTTCGTCTCGCACGTCATTTCCGACGATCGCAGCGCTCTGGAGTTCCTCGACGCGGATTACACCTGGGCCAACGAACGGCTGGCGAAACTGTACGGCATACCAGATGTGCATGGTGACGAATTCCGGCGCGTGTCGCTCGAGGGCACGCATCGGGGCGGATTGTTGACGCAGGCCAGCGTGTTGCTAATCACGTCGAACCCGGGCCGAACCAGTCCGGTAAAGCGTGGCAAATGGGTTCTTGAAACATTGCTCGCCGCGCCGCCGCCCAATCCACCGCCGAACGTGCCGGCTTTGCCCGACGACAAAAAGGCGCCGCTCACCGGCACCTTACGACAGCGGCTCGAGCAGCACCGGGCCGATCCGATCTGCGCCTCGTGCCATAAGACGATGGATCCATTGGGTTTCGGGCTAGAGAATTTCGACGCCGTCGGCGGCTGGCGGACGAAGGACGGGGGTCTGCCGATCGACTCTTCAGGCGTTTTACCGGGTGGCAAGGCTTTCCAAGGCGTGGAAGGTCTAAAAGAGATTCTCAAGGCAAAACGGGACCAATTCGCTCGGTGTTTGGCTGAAAAGATGTTAACCTATGCACTGGGCCGCGGCTTGGAGGATTTCGACGACGCTGCCGTGGACCAAATCGCTCACGCCGCCGGTCAAAATGATTGCAGATTCTCTAGCTTTGTAATCGAGATTGCCCATAGCGCGCCATTCCAAATGCGCCGCGGCGCGACGAGCGGTAAGTAAAAGTCGTAGCGGAATTCACAAGTAGCCCAAGACCATGATAGAATGCGGCTGGATTCTGGACAGTTCAGCGTCTGGCACGATTTGAGCAAGGGGAATTCAAATGAGCGTTTCAATCCAGCTTTCGCGGCGAACTCTGTTGCGCGGCGTGGGCACCGCGATTGCTCTGCCGATGCTCGACGCGATGCTTCCGCGCTTTGCCGCCGCGGCCACATCCACGGCGGCCGCGAAGTCGCCGTCGCGGGTCGCCTGGGTCTATGTTCCCAATGGCGTCAACATGTCGAATTGGACGCCGACCGCGGTCGGCGCCGATTTCGAACTGCCGCAGACGCTCTCATCGCTCAAGGACTTTCGCCAGGATTTGCTCGTCCTCTCGGGGCTTACGCAGAACGGCGCCCGCCCGCTGGGAGACGGCGCCGGCGACCATGCCCGAGCGCTGGCCAGCTTCTTGACGGGCTGCCATCCGCGCAAGACCGGCGGTGCCGATATCAAGACGGGTATCTCGGCCGACCAGGTGGCTGCCGAACAACTCGGTCGCAAAACCCGATTTGCGTCGCTCGAACTCGGCTGCGAAGCGGGGCAGCAAGCCGGCTCCTGCGATAGCGGTTATTCCTGCGCCTATTCATCGAACATTTCCTGGAAAACGGAGTCCACTCCGGTCGCCAAGGAAATCAATCCGAAATCGGTTTTCGAGAGGCTCTTCGCGGGCGGACCGGGGAACGAATCCGATCAGGCCCGAGCGCGCCGCGATCGCTATCAAAAGAGCGTGCTCGATTTTGTGCGCGACGACGCCGATCAGCTCGAGCGCCAGCTCGGCCATAATGATCGCCGCAAACTCGACGAATATCTCACCTGTGTCCGCGAGCTGGAGCAGCGGATTACACGGATTGAAACGGCCCCGCCCCCCAAGCCGGATATGCCGAGACCCGATGGCATTCCGCAAGACTATGCCGAGCACATCCAACTGATGTTCGACCTGCTGGCGTTGGCATTTCAAACCGACGTGACGCGCGTGGCGACGATGGTCATGGCAAACGAAGGGAGCAATAAGAGCTATCCATTCATCGGGGTGAACGATGGGCATCACGAGATGTCGCACCACGGGGGTGACAAGATCAAGTTGGAAAAGATCGCCAAGATCAACCGCTTCCACATGGACCAATTCGCCCGTTTCATCGGCAAGCTCAAGGGCGCGAAGGAAGGCAATTCCAACGTGCTGGAGAATTCGATGATCGTTTACGGGAGCTGCATCGGCGACGGCGACCGCCACAACCACGACGATCTGCCGGTCCTGCTCGTCGGCCACGGCGCCAGCACGCTCAAGCCAGGCCGCCACGTTCGCTACCCGCAAGATACTCCGCTCAACAACCTCTGGCTATCGATGCTCGACCGCCTCGAAGTGAAAACAGAGAAACTTGGCGATAGCACGGGGCGGTTGAAGATGCTCGAGGGGTAACACTCGTACCAAGCGTATGCTTGCTCGACATCTTCCGCCGCCTCCGGCGCAAGTGCGAATTCAACGGCCATACAACTCCGGAATGCTACCGCTTTGTCCGCTCCGAATCGATTGGGCTTGGCTTGTCAGTCAGTGGAACAATCGCTTTCGCGTGAAGAACTGGCGTTACCGTCTCGGCAAGAACTGACTTGCCGTCTGCCGCGAGTAGTTCACCTCGGATCACCATATCGTAGCCCGCCAACGGCAGGTCGGCCGGTACGAGAATCGGCAAGGTTGCATCGGTCTGGTCCGCCGCAATGGTCGGCGAGCCTTCCAGCCGCAGCGCGCGGGCGGGGTCGTCGCGCTCTTGATCTTGGTTGTTGACCTTCACCTTCTTCTTCGGCATCGGCTGCGACGTAACGAGCGAGAGGCGGAGCGGCCCGGTCGCTCCCGCGCCGCGCGATAGCTTCACTGCCAGCGGAGTCTTGCCGCCTTTTGTGAGTGCCAGCTCGTCGGCACTTTTGTCGGCCAATGTCAGAGCAAGGGCCGGCGCGGCGACTTCGGCTATTGCCAACTCCGTCCGCAGCCAGGGCAGGCGGGCAGCCTCGCTGTTGCCATCGGGAGTCTGCGCGGTGCGGCGGATCGTGTGGTCTCCATCGGCGCCTTGGCCAGCGAGCGAAACGACGGCCGCTTCCGCCGCGGCCGACTCGCCATGGAACTCGATAAAGGCTAAATTGCTTCCGGCGGCAATCTCGTCGCCAACAGGCTTTATTCCAGACGGCAGTCCATGGAACTCAAGCTTGATCGGGCCATTAAACCCGTTGCGATTGGCCGTGACCCGCACGAGCGCGTTGCCGCCCGCCGGAATCAAATGCCGATCGTCGGCCAGACTTAGCGAAAAGTCCGGCCGATCTAGCCGCGCGATGCCCAAATGGTAGACGAAATCCGGACCGCCGCGACCGGTGACGTCCTTTAGAGCAACAACAATTGCGTTCGTGCTCGCGGGCACAGTGAAATCGAGACCCGGATCGATTGTGTTGGGCTGATCGTCGTTCGTCGCGAGCTGGTTTCCCTTCTCGTCGCGCACGAACAGCACCCCGTCGAACGGCGAGCCAATCCGCGAGGCCATCACTTCGATACGGAGCCGCATGCCCGGAGTCACGGTGACGCGGTAGCGATCTTCGCGCAGCGGCTTGTCCAGACGGCCATTGATCCCGACAGGTGCTGTGACCTGCTGCGGCGAGCCATCGTCCGGCTGCGATCTAATCACTTGCTCGTCGTCACTCGCCAGCACGCGCGGCGGAAATCCGGCCGCTTGCGCGTCCGAGGGCCATGGCGCCGGCTGGTCGGTTCCGTCGGCGGGCATCGAGAAATCGACCTTCGATCCGGCGGGGAGGTTGGTCGAAGCGAATTCGACCGATGCCTTCGTGCCGCGACGAACGACGGGAGGAAACGCCAGATCGGCGTAATGCCATGCCCCGATCTTCAATCGAAAATAGCCAGGGCCCTGCGCCTGATAAAGCGCATCGCGAAGTTGCACTTTATACTGGCCGTCGGCTGGGGCCAAGAATGTCAACCGCGCGTCGCCCCCCAATGCGGTTGTTGCCTCCGCCCAGGCGAGCGGCAACTTGCGGTCGTCGAGCAGATCGATGATTGGATCAAGCCCGCTGCCGAGGCGCTTCGCCTCGACTTCGACGACGATCCGCGCGCCCTTCTTGAGACTGAACGACGTTTGAGCTACCTGCCCCGCGGCGATCGTGCCCGATAGGGCCGCCGGCAGCGTCGAAAGCTGCTGAGGCACAGGGAGCTGCGCGAGTGAATCGACGCCGGTAAGGACCGGGTTGGAAACGCCCGCCGGGGTCGCAACGCGCAGATGGTAAATCCCTGGAACCACATCGGCGCCGAGCGCGATCTCGAACTCGACGTGTCCGCTGCGTGCGCCGGACCGAACTGACTGTCTCGCGACCGGAATCGGCAATAATAGACGCGGCTCCGGGAGTAGTTCACTGCCGTCGATTGCAATCGTTGTCGTCGCGCCGGTTTGTAAACCGCGCAGCGAAATGCTGTTGATCGACGGCGGCGCGGCGAACACCCTTTGCGCCGCAATCAGGCAAGAAACACCCGCGAGCGCCACAACGATCAACCGGCGGCCAACCATTATTCCAGACTCAATTCTTGAACGGATCGTCGTCCTTCTTCATTTGCGGCGCGGTCTTGTCTGTCGGAGCTGGCGCTTTCGCATCAGGTGCGGATTTCGAGGGCGTCGCTGGCTCGTCGCCAAACGGATCACCCGGCTTTTTCGCCGCGGCGGCCGGCGGCGCGGCGGCAGGCGGCGCCGCAGCCGGACCGGCGGCTTTAGCGGGGCTTCCGCCGCCGAGGCCAAACGGATCATCGCCAGGTGCGGCTGCCGAGGCGCCTTGTGCACCGCTCGCAGCGGGGGCTTTCGGTGCAGCACCACCGGGCGCGGCCGAATCGCCGCCGGGAATTGCTCCGCCCAGCGCTTTGAATATTCCGCGAACCGCGCCGGGTTGTGCCTTCACGGCAGCGGCCGAAGCATCAGCGGCGGCATCGGGCTTTTTGTCGGCGGCCGGAGTGGCAGACTTCTCGGCCGGTTTTTCGGCCGGCTTTTTGTCGCCGAACGGGTCGGACGAATCCGCTGCTGGCTTTGCGGTAGGTTTGTCGGCAGAATTGTCAGCCGGTTTCGCGGCGTCGCCGAATGGGTTCGCTGCGTCGGCCGGTTTCTCGACCGATTTCGCCGCCGGATTCTCGGCCGGCACGGTCGCCGGCGGTTCGGCAGGCTTCTTAGCCGTCTCGTCGCCAAACGGATTGGCTGCTTCGACCGGCTTTTCGGTCGCGGCTTTGTCAGGCGTCTCGCCGGCCGGCTTTGCCGCAGGGGCGCTGAACGGGTCGACGACGGCCGCCGACTTTGGCGCCGCGGGTTCAGCAGAGTTTGCGGCCGGTTGCTTCGCGGCTTGATCGGGCGCGGGGGCTGGAGTCAACTCGGCGGAAGGAATGTCGCGCCGCAGCAGCGTAGCCTCATTGGAATGCTGCTGTGCGAAAACTGTCTGCCGTTGCTGCAAATCGCGCTGCAATGCGATGGCGCGCGCGTTCTCGCGATATTGCTCGAGCGTCGCCCGGACCGGCCCTTGAATTCGCTCCAATGCTTCACTGACGGGATAGCGGCCATTAGAATCGGCTGTTTCGAGGTCCGCCCCTTTCTCGAAATCAGCGGCGGCGTCCGGCTGTCGGCCGAGCCGCAATTCGGCAAGACCACGGAAGTAATAGGCCCGCGGATCGTGTGAGCCGCCGCGGATCGCGGCCGAGAGACTTTCGAACGTCCGGCTGAAGTCGCCGCCAAAGTAGGAATGGACTCCGTTGCCGTACATCTGATCTAAAATGGCCTCATCGGCGCAAGCCGACCCAATGCCAAACACTATGACTCCGGCGGAAATCAGCGCAACCTTGCGTAACATAGCCGCTATCCTCCCGGAAAAGATTGGTAATCAACTCAGTTCCGCGCCTCGGCCCAAGCCTATCCCAACCAACCTGGCGCATCTTGTCATGGTACTTGCCGAGCCAGCGGATTTCAAGCAATTCGCGACGTAACCCATGAATAACTCTTGAGATAGTCTTCGTGCCGCTGTGAATCTGACCTCACCGAACGGAGGGATTTCCATGATCGGCGCATCGGTTTTCAGAGGGTTATCGACTTCGCCTGCTTGGAAGGACAAAATGTGGACTGCCAGGTCGTCGATTGCGCAGGTCAGCCGCTGGCCATTTGAACCGCGAGTTTCGGGTGCCACTAGCCACAAGCTACGACGAAGTCCCCTATCCGCGGCTGGCGTTTCCGCTCACCCATCCTTCGCATCTGGCGACAATCGGCCGGCTGTTAGGAATGCGGCCGACGGCGGTTGAAGAGTGCCGCGTGCTGGAACTTGGCTGCGCGAGCGGCAGCAATATCGTGCCGATGGCCTACGCCCTGCCACGGACTACGTTCGTCGGCATTGATTTCTCCGAGCGGCAGATTGCCGACGGAAAACAGTTCGCCGCAGCGATTGGATTGACCAACATTGATCTCCTGCAGCTCGACATTCGCACGGCTGCCGGTCGGTTGCGCGCCGCAGGGCCGTTCGACTACATCATTGCTCACGGCATCTATTCCTGGGTTCCCGATCCGGTGAAGGATGCACTCTTGGCGACGTCCGGGCAACTCCTGGCGCCCAATGGAATCGTCTACGTGAGCTACAACTGCTATCCGGGTTGCCAGGCTCGCGACATGCTCCGGCAGATGTGCCAATACCACGGTCGCAAATCGTCCGGCTCAAGGGAATACGCGGCGACGACCCGAGAGTTTCTAGGATTCTTGAAGAAATCGCTCGGCGGCGGCCAAGGGGCCTATCGCGCGGCCGTGGGTCAGCAAGTCAACGACCTGCTTCAGGTGCCCGACGAAGTCCTCTTGCACGACGATCTGGAAGGGGATAACGATCCGCGGTTCTTCCATCAATTTATGAGCCACGCCGCCCAGCACGGCCTGCAATACTTGGGTGACGCGTATTTTGGGCAGATGTTCGGGGCCGGAATCCGGCCGGCCGCGCTCGAGAAGATTCGGCATGCGGGCGATCGACTCGCGTTCGAGCAATACCTCGATTTCCTTTACGGCCGATCGCTCCGCACCACGCTGCTGTGCCATGACGCGGTCCCCGTCAGCGGCGAGATCGTCCCGAATGCATTACGAGGGTTGTGGATCGCGAGCGAGGCAAAACCCGTTGATGGCGCCGGAAAACCGGTCGAGATTGGTGAAGGCAATCCCGAGTCTAACGATCCGCTGACGTTCCGTGGCGACGAATCCACGCTAAGTGTGGCCACTCGCTTGGGCAAGGCGGCATTGCTCGAATTGGCCAAAGCCGCACCGAAGCCCATGCCGTTTGAAACATTGTTGGAGCGAGTTCAGCGGCGTCTCGCAACCTCATCCGCGACAGATTCCGACGAAGCTGTTCGGAACGAAGTTCCGTCTGCCGATACCGGCACGCAATTGACGGATATGGTGATTGAATGGTTTGTCATGCGATTGGTCGAGCTATATGCCTACTGCCCGCCGGTGGCGACGCAAGCGGTCGAGCGTCCGGTGGCGAGCGCCGTCAGCCGGCATCAAGCGGCACAGGGCTGGTGGCGGGTCACGAATCTTTTTCATCGGCGAATTCGGCTCGATGGCGAATTGGCCAGCCGCGTGATCCGCATGCTCGATGGTCGTCACGATCGGCCCGCGATTATCGAAGCGCTGGTCGAACCCGTGGTCGCCGGAAAGGTTGAAACGCGCGTCGCCGGCAAGCGGCTCAACGATCCCCGCCGAATCCGGCCGATTCTCGCCGAACGGGTCGAGGCCTGCCTAAGCGATTTCGTCCGGCACGGTCTCTTGGTGGAAGCCAGATGACGACGATCTACGATCAAATCCCATATCCGCGCCACACCTACGGGTTCACTCATCCAGACCGTTTGGCGACGCTGGCAACGCTGCACGGTTTGGAGCCGCCACCCGTCGATAGCTGCCGCGTGCTGGAATTGGGCTGCGCGAGCGGATCAAATCTGATTCCAATGGCCTACGCTCTGCCCCGATCGGAATTCGTCGGAATTGATTTATCGGCGCGGCAAATTGCCGACGGGCAGCAATTCATCACCGCGGTTGGGGTCAAAAACATCCGGCTCGCGGTCACCGATATCCGCTCGATCGATGAAAGCCTGGGCAAATTCGACTACATCATTGCTCACGGGGTACATTCTTGGGTCCCACCCGACGTGCAGGAGGCCATTCTGCTGGTTTGCGGGCATCAGTTGAGCGAACAAGGCGTGGCGCTCGTGAGCTACAACGCCTATCCGGGCTGCCACCTGAGGCAAATGGTCCGCGGCATGGGCCAGTTTCACGTCCGCGACATCGAGAACCCACCGGAGCGCGTCGCCCAATTGCACGCGCTCGTCCGATTCCTCGTTGGTTCGCTCGGCGACGACTACAAGGTCTATCGTGAAGTTCTGCAAGACGAAGCCGACCGGCTCGCCAAGCTCAGCGACGTGTTCATTCTGCACGACGTGCTCGAGGAGTGGAACTACCCGATCTATTTTCATCAATTCGTCGAGCAGGCCGCGCGGCACGGCTTGCAGTATCTTGCCGAAGCACTGCCCCTCGGCCGGCATCGTGCCACGATTGCTCCGGACCTGCTAGATGAAATGCGGCGCAAATACGATCTGATCGAATATGAGCAGCACCTCGATTTTCTCGACGGCACCGCCTTTCGTCGAACTCTTATCTGCCGCGAATCGAATCGCCTTAACCGCAATCTGCGATCTGCTGCGCTCGAACGTCTTCTGATTGCGTCGCAAGCCAGCCCCGTTTCGGCGGCGCCCGAACTCCACGGCGATCGACCTGAGGAGTTTGCGGCTCGCAAGGGGCAAATGGCGGCGGCCATTCGCTGCGACCGTCCCACTGCCAAAGCAGCCATGATGATTTTGAACGACGCTTATCCGAGGGCGATGACGCTGGCGACGATTCTTCAAGCGTCAGCCGACAAATTGAGCCGTTCGCCGGCCGCAGAGGACGAGCGCGAGATTCGAGAGGTGATTCTTGGTGGTTTCGACGTCGGGGCGATTGAGCTACATTGCTGGCAGCCCAATTTTGCCGACGCAATCAGCGAGTTCCCCGAGGCCAGTGCGATTGCCCGCCACGAAGCCGCACACGGTTGGGACGCGACCACGCTCTGGCACGACCGGCTCGTTTTGAACAACCCCGTCTCCCGCCAGCTTTTGTCCAGTTTGGACGGCCGGCACGATCGCCAACGCATCGTCGAACATCTCGTCTCGGCGATCCTGGCCGATCGAGTATCATCCCCAGGGCCCGTCACACACTCAGCGTCGGAAGTGCGCGCAGAAGTCGAGAAAGAACTCGACACGGCGCTCCGCGATTTGGCCCGATCCGGTATATTGATTAGATGACTTCAGACAGGACCGGGATGGCGACGGAGATTCAAAATCGCGTCGCCGAGTTGGAAACCAACCTGGCCCAGGTGATCCTGGGAAAACCCGATGTCATCAGGATGTGCGTCGTGACGTTGCTGGCCGGCGAGCATCTGCTGCTCGAAGACGTGCCTGGAGTCGGCAAGACGCTGGTCGCCAAGGCCCTGGCAAAAAGCGTCAACGGCGACTTCTGCCGGATCCAGTTCACGCCGGACCTACTGCCGAGCGACATTATCGGCAGCAGTCTGTTCCAGGCCCAATCCGGCGAGTTCGTCTATAGCCGTGGGCCGATCTTCGCGAATATCGTGCTCGCCGATGAGATCAATCGCACGACTCCTCGCACGCAAAGCGCCCTGCTCGAGGCGATGAGCGATCGGCAGGTGTCCGTTGACGGGCAGACGCATCCGTTGCCGCTGCCGTTCATGGTGATTGCGACCCAGAATCCATTTGAATTCGAAGGGACGTATCCGCTCCCCGAAAGCCAGCTTGATCGGTTTCTGATGCGAATCTCGATCGGTTATCCGGGCCGCGGAGACGAACTGCAAGTGCTTTCCGCCCACCGCGCGGGAGAGCCGGTGGATTCGCTGCGGCCGGTCGTCGACGGCCCACAGATTCGCGACTTGCAGGACTCGGTGCGCCAGGTGACGGTTGACGACGCGATCCAAGAATACTTGCTGAACATCATCGACGCGACGCGGCGATGCGGCGAACTGCAAGTCGGCGCCAGCACTCGCGGCGCGCTCTGCCTGTACCGCGCGAGCCAGGCGCTGGCAACGGTCGAGGGGCGCGATTACGTCGTGCCCGACGATGTGAAGCGGCTCGCCGTGCCTGTGCTCGCGCATCGCGTGATCGCCAAGAGCTACGCCCACGCCGGCCAGCGAAACGCTCTGGAGACTTTGATCCAGAGGTTGCTCGACGGAATCCTGACACCTGACTAACATCACCGCCAGACCGTAGCGCAATTCACCAGAATTCCCGGTCTTATCGGCAAGTCCGAATTCTGGCGAATTCGGCTACAATTCTGCGTTTCGATTCCCTATAGCGTTGAAAACGCAAATGCTCGGCAAACGGCGAACTCGATTGACGCAAGAGGGATGGTGCTTTGTCCTTGTCTTGGCGCTGGTGTTGGTGCGCGCCTCGATGAAGGACATCAACCTCATGCTGGCGTTCGCCGGGATGATGGCCGGAGCGCTCTATTTCAATTGGTTCGCGCTGAGAACGATGCTGCGCCGGTTGCAGATTCGCCGCCAACTGCCGGAATCGGTCTCTGCCGGCGACACCGCCACCGTGGAACTTCAAGCCACGGCCCGGCACCGAGGAGCGGCTCTTGAAATCGAGGACTCGTTTGAACTTGCCGGCTCAACGCGGCCGGAGGATCGCGGTCGAGGGATTGCCGTCGTTCCGCAGGTCGCCCGCGGAAAATCGGCTCGGGCCGAATATCAAGTCCGATTCGGTCGGCGTGGACGCTACGAATTCGGCATGGTTCGGGCGACAAGCCGCTATCCATTTGGCCTCGTTTCCCGCACGATCAGCCTTCGCCAGCCGGGGCAACTCATTGTGCTCCCGCGTCTCGGGCGACTAACCGGCCGCTGGACCGACGTCCGCCGCGGCCCCGAGCCGGGAGCACGCCGCGTTCTCCAGCGGCAAGGGCTGACGGAAGGGGATTTCTACGGCATGCGCGACTGGCGTGCGGGGGACAGCCGGCGGTGGATCCACTGGCGCACTTCGGCCCGCCGGGGGAGCCTGATGGTCAGGCAATTCGAGCAGCCGAGGAGCGAAGACCTCACGCTGTTGGTCGATCTCTGGCTGCCGGCGACTCCAACGCCGCGCGACGAGGAAAACGTCGAACTCGCCGTCAGCTTCGCGGCCACGATCGTCGCCGACGTCTGCCGGCGCGGGGGCTGCCAACTGTCAGTCGTCGTTACCGGGCAAGCATTGACCTCACTCAGCGGCGGGGCATCGCGAGCGCTGGCCCGCGACGCGCTCTTGCAGTTGGCCCTCGCGGAAGCCGCGGCAGACTCACCGTCGAACGAGATGATCGAGCGCGGTTTGAACGGCGGCCCAACTGCCGGGCGCATCGTGCTCATCAGCACTCGGTCCCAAAGTCCGAACGAAGCGCACTGCGCGGCGGCAACTTCCGGCACGCCGCAGCAGACCGCCGCGCTGGCCCGCATGGTGCGGATCGACGCGAGCGGAGATGAACTATTCGAGTATTTCCAGATCGATTGAGATTCCGCCGCACGACGATCATGGAATTCTGGCGACAAAACCGCCTGCGAATAGCCG
The DNA here is from genome assembly GCA_035939775.1 of Pirellulales bacterium. Lineage (NCBI taxonomy): Bacteria > Pseudomonadati > Planctomycetota > Planctomycetia > Pirellulales > Pirellulales bacterium. The sequence continues at coordinate 17,480 of DASZFO010000354.1, forward strand.
CGACCTCGGTCGCCGGCGGTCCGCGCAAATCCCCGCTCAGCGTCGAACGGCTGTTGCAGATCAACATCGCCATGCTCGTGCCGCTCGGGACGATGATGCTCGGCATGGGCGATCGTGGAATGCCGCTCGCCGCCGCGGTCCTCATCGCCTCCCTCGCCTCGATGTTTCTGACCGATCGATGGGGCTGGATTCGGTTGAATCGCCTGGTGGCCAACGTGATCGCCCTCGCGGCCACGGTCGTCTCGGTATCCCAGTTCGTCCACGTCGCTAGCGGAGAACAGCTCCTCGCGATCGCGAACTTGCTCGTCTATTTGCAAGTCGTCCTGCTATTTCAGCAAAAGACGGTTCGACGCCACTGGCAGTTGCTCGTGCTGAGCGGATTGGAAGTGGTCGTGGCGACGGCGATCAATCTGAGCCTGCTCTTTGGCGTGCTCTTGGTGATGTATTTATTCGTGGCACTGGCCGCGCTGGGGCTGATCTTTATTCTGCGTGAGACGGAGCGTTACTCGCGGCGCACCGCGGCCGCAGAGCAAAGGTCGCGCTCCGCCACCAACGGCGATTCCACTCAAGCAAGATTGCGCTGGCCACTGCGCCGAGAAATCGAGATCATCGCCGCGCGGCCGCCGGACCTGCCGCGACAAATCCTCGGCGCGGGCATCCTGTGGCGCACGGCCGGCATCGGCGGCGGCACGCTGATCGTCGCCACGATCTGCTTCCTGTTCCTGCCGCGATTCGGCAAGGCGCTCACCGATGCGACCGGCCAGCAGGCGACGGTCGGTTACAATCCGACCGTGAAGCTCGGCGATCTGGGGCCGCTGCTCGAGGACCCCGAAATCGTGATGCAGGTCGAGTTCCGCAATGCCGCCGGCGATTTGATTACGCCGACTAGCCCGCCCCTGCTCCGCGGTTCGCTCGTGAACCATTACCAACAGGGGGAGTGGAAGCTCGTCGGGGCCGATGTGCAGCCGCGCGACCCCGATTCCGGGGCCGTGGTTCGGCTCAGGTCGGCTCCGGCCGGGCCGGAGCTGGTCCGCGAGCGAATCACGATTCAGCCGATGCGCCAATCGGTTTTGTTCGGCGTCTACCCGCCCTACCAATCCGAGGCGCCGAAGTCGCGGCGCTATGTGCGATACGATCCAAATCGCCAGCAACTCATTCGCACCGGGCGCGATGTGCTCTCGCAGGAATTCGAATACGAAGTGCTCACCACGGGACTGTCGCAAAACCATCAATCGCGGGTCGTCCCAAAACTGCTGCCGCGCGAGCATGAAATGGACGACCTGTTGCAGCTCCCCGATAATCCGCCGCCGCGAAGCGGGACTCCGTCGCCCGAGAACCGCCGGGGATTGTCCCCTTTTGTGGAGTCTTCGGAACAAAAGGGGACTGTCCCCCTCTCCTCAGGCGGTTCTCCGATAGGCGCTAAGCGCGACCAACTCACCGGGCTGCGTGCGTTCGCGGCGCAAAAGGTGCGCGAGTTCAAAATCGGGGCCGATGATCATTACGCCGCGGCCCGCCTGCTCGAGCGGGTTCTCGCGCTGCCGCCGTTCGAATACTCGCTCGCCCGCCCGCCGGCCGAGCCGGGCGCCGATCCTATCGAGGATTTCGTCACCCGTAATCCGCGCGGGCATTGCGAGTATTTCGCGAGCGCCCTGACGCTCATGCTTCGCAGCCTTGGCATCCCTTCCCGCATGGTGATCGGTTATCGCAGCGGCGACTGGAACCAGATCGGCTCGTATTACGACGTGCGGCAATTGCACGCTCATGCCTGGGTCGAGGCCTACCTGGATGCGAACCAGATCAAGAACGTGCCGGAAAACGAGCGGCCCGCCGGGGTCTCGCTCGACGACGGCGCCTGGCTGGTTCTCGATCCGACGCCGGCGGCGCAAGCCAATGAGGCCTTCGCCCCGGGTTCGTTCATGTCGTCGATCGCCGGTCTGTCGGACTATATACAGGTGCTTTGGAACACCTACGTCGTCGGGCTCAATTCCGAGCGGCAAGACAAGGCGATTTATCAGCCGGTCGCGGAGTTTGGCCGCGCGCTCCAAAAGCTGGCGACGGATCCACCGCAAGCGATCGGCGATTTATTCCGGCATCTGCGGCACTGGCTGTTCGGCGGCGGCGACGGCTCGGATGGTGGGCTGGATTGGTATGTGCTGGCCGCGATGGTCGTTCTGGCGGTCGCGGCGTGGCTCGTCTATCGGCTGACGCGGCTCGTCGCGCGAGCTACATTCCGCCAGCTCAAGCGCCGCCGTGCCGCCTCGGCCGCCCGCAGTCGAGTCGAGTTCTATCGCCGCTTCGAAGTGCTCTTGGCGCGGCACGGAATCCGCCGCGCCGCCGGTCAGACCCAGCTTGAATTGGCCCATTACGCCGCCGCGCGATTGACGGCGTCGCTCGGCCCGCGCCGCGCCGCGGCCCTCCCCGCGCACCTCGTCGCCGCGTTCTACCGCGTCCGCTTCGGCCACGCCACCCTGAACGCCTCCGAAGCTCTCGCAGTCGAACAGCTACTGAGTCAACTCAGTCAGGGGCTGGGGACAACGCGATGAAGCCGGTAAAATGCTTTGCAACGCCTGACAAATCCGGCGGGGACTGTCCCCCTTTTGCGAATTCCGCGCAGCAAAACGGAGACTGTCCCCTTCTCCCAGCCGGATTTGTTAGGCGCTCGTACGGCCTCCAGCGTTCCCTCAAAGCGAAGCTTTGAGCATTTTCCCCCTCGTCCCTCACCCCTCGCCCCTAATGAAAATCGGTCTCATTGGTTATCAAGGTTCCGGCAAGAGCACGCTCTTCGAATGGCTTACCGGCGTGAAGCCCGATCCGGCGCTGGCCCATGCCTCGCAAAGCGCGATGGCCACGGTCCCCGAGCCGCGCGTCGAGCCGCTGTGCCAGGTCTACCATCCCAAGAAGGTCACGCTCGCGGCCCTCGAATTGGTCGACACCCCCGGCCTGAGCCGCACGCACGAGGGCAACGCCGCCCGCCTCGGACTGATCCGCGAGGCCGGCTGCCTGGTGCTAGTCGTCGCTGGATACGCGGGCGGCAATCCGCTGGCCGATCTGGTCGCGTTCGATGAAGATTTCCTCCTGGCCGACATGGAGATCGTCGGCGGCCGGATCGAGCGGCTCAAGGAATCGCTAAAAAAGCCCCATCCCAAGGCCGAGCGCGAGCACGAGCAAAACGAGCTGGCCGCCCTCGAGCCGCTGCTAACCAAATTGGAGGCCGGCCAGCATCTCAATCAATCGGAGATGACCGACGAGCAGCTCAAAGCCACCAGCAGCTTCCGACTGCTCACGCAAAAGCCGAAGCTCGTTGTCGTGAACCTGGCCGACGACGATTCCCCCGACCGCTTCGCCGAAAAAAACGCCAGGGGACTGTCGCCGCATTCTCCCTCTCCTTCGGGAGAGGGCCGAGCTGAGGGTGCCGAGCCCGGGGGACTGTCCCCTTTTTCGCAGCGGGCACCATCGCCAGATGGTCGGGAGAAAAAGGGGACTGTCCCCCTCTCCGCCGGCGGTTCCCAATCTTCTCCCTCTTCCTCGACGGGAGAGGGCCGCCCTGCCGTGAGCTTGTCGAAAGGGGGTGAGGGCGCCTCCGTCCTAAAAACTCTCTCCGGCGTCCCTCTCGTCGCCATCCCCCTCGGCCTGGAAGTTGAACTCGCCCGGATGACGCCCGAGGATCGGGCCGAATTCGAGCGCGAAATGGGGGTCGGCCACGGCGACCGCGACAGCCTCCTCCGCACGATCCTGAACGTCTCCGGCCAGATGCTCTATTTCACGGCCGGGGATAAAGAGGTCCGCACCTGGATGCTCCGCCAAGGGGGCACGGCCCTGGAAGCGGCCGACAACATCCACAGCGACCTGGCCCGCGGCTTCATCCGCGCCGAAGTGATGCAGTGCGCCGACCTGATCCGCCTTGGCAGCGAGCGCGAGATCAAAGCCCACAACCTCATGCGCCAAGAGCCGAAAGACTACGTCATCCGCGACGGCGACATCCTCCACATCCGCTTCAGCGTGTGAGGGGAAGGGGCTGGGGGCTGGGGACTGGGGAAATGTAGCAGGCACACCCCCTGTGCCGTCCGCCTGCGCGGAAAGAAACTGGGGGCTGGGAATGAAACGAACTCACATCAAATCAAGGAGATCACGAAATGAGCGATGAAAACTCGGTCCGGTGTTATCAGCAGTTGCAGGTTTGGCAGTTGGCTATGGACGTTGCCGAGGAAACCTATCGTCTGACGTCCCCATTTCCGAAGCACGAGCTGTATGGGCTTTGCAGTCAAATGCAGCGTGCGGCCGTTTCAATACCTTCGAACATTGCCGAGGGCCATGCGCGCGATTCGACGCGCGAATTCTTGCACCACATTTCCATCACTTTCGGCTCAATCGCCGAGCTTGAGACACAGCTTCTGCTGTCAAACCGCCTCGATTATCTCGCCAAGCCAAAACTCGACGAGGTCATGCCGCAAATCGATCGCGTCGGCCGAATGCTCGGCGGTCTACAGCGCTCCCTCAAAGCGAAGCTTTGATCCCACTCCAGTCCCCAGCCCCCAGTCCCTCGCCGCTACTCAATGTAGCGGCGGAGCAGAATCGCCCGATTCACATTGTGATTCTGCCCGCGCTCGTAGCCGACGGGGATCGAGCGGTCGAAGATGTAAAACGCTCGATGGCGGACAATATCCCCCGTATCGCTCCCCAACTCGGCCCCAAGCTGAAAGCCATCGGCATGGGCCTTTATGTCGTCGGGAGTGAAACTGGAAGGAGATGTAACAGTCATCCCCGGCCCGTAGTTGATCCCCCTCTGCGGCCAAGGCAGCACCTCGAAATAGCCAACCGTCAGCCACACGGCGAACACATTCGACCGCGTCGTGACATTGTTTCCGATCCGTTCTAGTCCCTGGTAGTAAAAATATGAGTTGCGCGTAGGCTGATTGTAATCGCCGACCAACGCGCCCAAACCTTTCAACGTGTCCAAGCCGAATAATGGCCGTTCGGGATTGGTGCCGATTCCGGTAGCTGACGGAGGGACTGTCGGGTCAGCGCGGAGTAGCGACAAATCGACACCTCTATGGAGCATATTGGCAAGAGGCACCAAGTCGGCGGCGCCGGCGGCGCGGAAGGGCGCCGCCACGGAAGTCGGAAAATCCTGGTCGGCGGTGATTAGCCCAGTGTTGTTAGTCTTACCGTCGCCGCGCCGGCTCATGATCAACCTATTCAACAACGTTGGATATCCGCCCTTTGCAGGATCCATTGGCACCCCGATCAAGGCGGCAAGCACGTCCGAGCTAGTGACCGTGTTAATGTTGATCCGCCCTGGATCGCGATAGTTCGACACTTTGTTGAACGGCGGCAGGAACGGCGATTGGCCCGACGTGCTAGTGAACACACTGGGGTTCAACACAGTATCCGAGCCGATGAACCGGGATGGAACAGTCAGATAGTCGAGCACGCGATAGAGGTTCCCCGCAGTGTCCCCTTTATCCGCGGGATCGTGATAGTCCGTCGAGTTGAAGAAATTGAGCAGATGTTGAAATGGCGCATGGAAACTCACATTCGCAGCAAAATACGGATCGGGGGTTTGCGCCGAGGCACTTATCGTCCCCGGACTCGAAAAGTCCATCAGCAAGCGGTCGGGAGAGCTTCCCGGCACAAGCAGCAGCTCCATCACATTCGCATAGGGCCGAGCATTCCAAGCGATCCAGGGGAACGGCTTCTGCGGGTCACCAGCATACGCCGCTCCAGGCCCACCTGCTGCGGCCGCCTGCGTGAAACCTTGTCCAAACCCTGTGTTAAGATACCCAATGGTGTGCTGAAGTTGATGGTTGAAGTTCCAAACGTTGTTGCCAAGCATATCGCGAGGCAAAGCGTCAGTCGGCTGACCCCAAAGATTGTTTCCACTGGCGGGGGGCGGGTTCGTATAACCGCCGCGCTGGCGGCTCGATAAATTCACCGGCCCTATCGCGTCGTCAGGATCGGGATCGGCCGATTCGCCGCTAAACGTCGTCAGGTCAATCGGCATCCAGTCGACGGTAATGTATGGATTCTTGACCCTGTCCCAAGCGGCGCGCGGATCTGCTAGCCTCTGCAGCACCACATGTTTATAGAGTTGCTTAGTTCCGGTCTTCGCCACGCCGGTCAGACTCAGAGGACGGTTTAATGCGTTCGGGTCGCCGGTGCCCAGTTCCAACGGGTTGTTGCGGAACGGAAACGCCGAATCGCCGATAAGCCCATTGTTCGTCGCGTTCGGAGTGCCGCCGTAAGCGTCCGTCAGGTTTGTCCCGGGGTCCAATACAGTCGGCTCCGGATAATAGTACTGGGAAGTCGGAAGCGGCTCAGAGACATTGAGACCGATTCCCTGCGGTGCAGTCTTCGCCACATTGCCCCAACTCGCCGGAGGATTCGCCGCTATGATGACTCCAACGACCTGCTTCCTATCAGTGTTCTGGGGGTCCGAGTATGCGGTATTCAAGCTGGTGGCGCTGTTTGCGCTAACCGTTATCGACTGCGACGTCGCGGTTTTTTCGCAATATGAGGTGGGATCCTTGATCGATCCGACGTAAGTCTTCGGTCTGGGGCCAATCACTGCATAGGCCGCCGGTGGCACAAAGATTGGCGATTGGTTCCAGTTATAAAAGAGGCCTGGTGTCGCCGGCGTCGGCGGCTTGACGGTCGGAAACCAAATAATCCTGTCGACATTCGCCGTCAATGCGCTCGAAAACGTATTGATAATCAACGACTTCATAGTCGTCACATTGTCCGTGGTGTCGTTTTGAATCGTGAACGTATCCTTATTGGTCGTCGCGGCGGTGGTGAGGTTTGTCGTCGAGTCCGTGATCACCATCCGCCAGACAGGATTGCCGTCCGGAGCTTGTTTGCTCAGTTCGAGACACCACTGTCCGGTGTTCTTGTCTTTGGTATACAGATCTGTCGGATAAATAGGATTGCTTGGATTGCGGCAACAATAGAGTTCAATGAAGAGCGATCCTTGCGGCACGCGGATCTGATCGAAGTTCTTGTCGTTCTTAAGTGGATCAGGGTCCTGGGGATCGGTGGTCTTCCTCTTCGGCCCATCGTCGAATCTCGTGTCCGCCGTAGCACGATCGTGGAATGCCAGCGTTTCTGTCATCACGATGTCGGGCGGCTTGCAGCCCCAAACGATCTGAAGATCGGCACTGGCGGCTTGATTCGGCGGCACCTGACTTGGATCACCGCTGGCTTTCCAACCGGCGTAGTCACTTTGGAAGATATGCGAGTGGTAGACGAAAGGTGTCATCACCGACGATGAATCGCGGAAGCAAACGGCATTGATGGCCCATTGAGCTGCGCGGCGCGCATTGGCCGCTTGAATGTTCGCGGCGGCGATTGGATCGGTGGTCCAGTTGCTGAATTTTGGGTCAGAGAAATCGGAAAAGGCCATCACCAGCGTATACAGATACCGAGCCATCAATTGCCGACCCATTTGAGGCGTCGCCACGCCGTCGGTAATGTCGAGATTGACCGATGCGGGGTAAGACGACGGCCAATATGGAAAGTCACTGCTCTTGATCTTTTCCTGCGGGGGCGGATTGCCGTTTCCAGTGTCCCCGGGCTCATCGACGATCCCGTCGCCGTTGTCATCGCGGCCATTGCCGAATGGCCGATTGATGTCCATCTTCAGGCCGCCAAACATTTCAGGCGGCATTATCCTTCCAAGTTCGGCGTCGAGCGCCGTAGTAATCTGCGATGCGCTTGCGTTGACCGGGAGGACCCCGCTTAGCGGGCTTTTGAAGCTATTGTACAGCTTTGCCCGCAAAAGATCGGCGAATTGGAACACCCGGCCGCCGTATGCAGGAAATTTTGCCGGGTCAATCCCCATTGCTTTCCAATAGGCATCGACATAGTCATGGGCAGCCTGTTGCCGAAAATCGCGCGGCACGGCGAGGCCCGGAACCGGCGAGTCCCAGCTATCGGTTGTAAGGTCGTTGGTCTTTGCCGCGATTTGCGCCGGTGTGAAGGTGCTCGTGCTAGGATCGAGCGAAGTTAGAAGACTAGCCAAGCGCGGCGCGAGCGACCGCGCATCGACATCATGCGACCGCAGCACTCGCTCCAATTCGGCGGGCGTGAACGGATTGTCCAATCCTGCTTGTGTCATGCCGCGGCCGGGCCGCGGGGCGTTCAGGTCAATTCCATAGGGAGTGTCCACCGCCTTGATCAAGGTGGAACTCACGTCAAACACTTCGCTCGTCCAATAGTTTCCGTTCGTCGCGTTTGCGCCCGGTGTGATGAATAGCGGCTGCCCGCGGTAGTCGAGGCCCACGGTGCGGCGGGACTTCAAGTCGCCGGGAGTGCCGAAGGACGTAAGCACATCGTATTGACTGTTGGCTTTTGTGACATCTCGGTAATCATTCAGCGGATACTCGAACATCTTGACGGCCGTCATCGGCCGATTGGAGACGGGCGAAACTCCCATTCCGTGACGACCCTGCGTGGTCGTGTTTATGTTGTTCGGACCGACGCCGAAGATATTCTGCATTTCGTTCGACGAAAGAATCCGCGTTAGGTCAATGTCGGCCGGGCCAAAGCCCAGTCCGGCCGCAAGTTGTACGGGCGTTCCGCCGGCCAACGGACCAGTCGAGGTTTGTTGAAAGTTCGAATCCTGCTGGGCATAGCTTCCGTGAGCATTGAGATTCACGCGGCCGTCGAGATCGAGGATCAGCGGCGCGACCAGAACCTTATACGTCCGACCATCCTTCGAGGTCATTACTGGTAGACCCGGATCAATCCAGATGCTGTCGGGAACGCCGTTCCCCATGTTGTCGACGTCAAGTGGGGTACTAGACACCCCGGGACCCCCGGGATCCGTGGAACTCGCGGGAGGCCTGTTAAAGGCGGAGTTGGTCGCAGCACAGAAGATCGGGTGGTCAGTTATGGTAGGACGGAAAAGAACCCTCCGTGCAATGGAGCGTATTAGGTCGGGAGTGATACTAGGCGTCGATTGTATTCGTTTGTTCCAATACGCATATAAATCTGCGCGATGAAACGACGGCAGGACGCCGCCGGTGTTGTTCACCAAGCCCAAATACATATTGTTGTAGTCGTAGGCCGTGTAATCGACGTTCGCCCCGCCGTTGCCGGCCGGATCGGTATACGGAGGATTCGACGTCGCGTTTGGCTTGAAATAGGCAGGATTGGGCAGTAGGGCGTATTCCGCGTTGATCGGATCCCTCGAATCCTTCAGGCCGTTCCAAACCGTTAACCCTGTTGTGGGGGGGTCTTTTGACGCACCGGTCCAGTCGTAACCGCGCCCCATGCCGGCGTAGGCCGGGCCATTGACGAGAAAGCTGTCGCCTGGGTAATTCGTGCTAGGATCGGCAGAGTTCGGATAGAGCAGCCCCGCGTCGGCATGGAACTGCATGACGGTCAGACCGGTGCCGTTGGAAGCCACGATCCGGGCGCTTAGTCCGGCACAGGGGCCGTTGAGCATTGTCAGGACGCAGCCTTGGTAATAGTAATTGGCGGATTGATAGTTCGTCGGAGTGCTCGCTAAGACGATATTATAGAACTGCCCGCCGGTGCCCGTTGCGGTCCCCGAATTCTTGCCGACGTTGCCGCGGAAGCTCGCGTTGCCGTAAATCCCTTCGAGCAGGCTCCAGGTGTGGAAAGGGGAATGGACGTCCGTCGTGTCGCGGAAGAGGACCATTGCCAGGGAATCGAGCAATTGAGCCGGGGAGTCGCCGGATTGCTCGTGGCGGCCGATGGCTTTGGTCGCCCCGCGTTCCTTGGAGGCCACGAGCACGTAGGTGACCGTCAGCAATACGAACAGCACCAGCACGCTCAGCACGACCAGGAGCAGCACCCCGCGCCGCCGCCGCTCCGAAGGCCGCCGAGCGAGAGACAAGGGGCGAGGGACGAGGGATGAGGGGCGAGGGACGGACTGCCTGCTCCCCTCGCCCCGTTGCGGGAGAGGGGCCGGGGGTGAGGGGCTGGAATGATTTTGGATTTTGGATTTTGAATTTCCGACTTCGGACGCGGGGCATCCCGCCGCGAGCGGCGCGGCTAACTTCCGTCCTCCGACCTCCGAGCCCCCAGCCCCCAGTCCCCAGTCCCCATCTTGATTGGCAAGCGACATATTCACACCATTCCGCTTAGGAGCCGGCCCCTTGCCCAGAAGCCGCCTCGTTGATTTGCTTTTTCTCGTGCCAGGCTCTTTGATTGAACCAAGACAAGCATTTTATTTATGAGGAAACCAGGAAGACAGGAAGAGAATTCATGTAGATCACGACGCTCGCTCCTGTTTTCCTGGCCTCCTCATAAAAATCCGTTTGGTCGCGGCCATCGGCCGCGCTTTTCCTTGCTTCAATTCGACCACATCGACGGGCCTTCCAGGCGGACCGTGCGTTCGTATACTGCCACGGCGCCGTCGTAAATGAACGCCCAAAACTTCGGATACGAAGTGCCTTGCCAGTCCTTCCAATACGGCTGCTGTACGATTGCCATGTTCAAATCGGGGCCGCTAATCGTAAGATTGCGGGCATAATACTTGGCCGATCGATTTGGATTGCTCGGATCGTTGTTGATGTTCGGGGACAAAATCGGTCCCGCCGAGACCACTCGATACCAGCGAAAGAACGGCCGCTGGGTCTGGCCGCTCGAATCCTTGGGCGCGTTGATGTCGTATACCATCGTTCCGAGCATGATCCATTCGCCGACGTTGACCGCCAAGTTCGGACGTTCCGTGACGGAAATGGGAGGGACAGCCACCTCATCAGTAATCTGCAGCTCGCCCGCCCCGATGCCAACCGCAGGCGCCGGCACGCCAGCGATCGACGTGCCGGTAAAGGTCGCCACATCAGCCCGTTCCGCGCTGATGTTCACATTGTTGACCACCGTGCCCGGAGCGACCGCCGTTGGCCGTTGGTTGAAGACGACGATCGACAGAGTCATCAAGTTGCGGTTCACTGGCTTCCCAGGGTCTCGCGGCGTCGTCGAAGTTGCCGGTGTCGGGGGCACAAGCTCATCACCGTAGACGGGCACAAGTGTGGCGAGCCAACTGTAGCGGCCATCAAAGGCCCGCTTGGTGCCATTCGAGTTGAATCCGCCGATCGGAACCGCATCCGGGTCGCCGCCGGGAATGGTGAACGCCAGATCGTCCTGCGAGACGGAAGCCTGATCGGCCGCCGACCCCAGCACGGTCGAGAGCGTCAACCGCGCCATGGACACCGGGGGCGACGAGGCCGAGCCATTGCTCGCGAACGTGCCGACGACCGGATACTTCGCCGCAAACCGATTGATGATGAGCGGATCAATTGCCACCGGCGGAAATGCCTGCGGCGCGGTAATTTCCCTACCCGTTTGATTCACTGTGTCGCACAACACCGCGCCTACGTCCGTGGGCTGGTCGAAAACGCAAAAGTTCGCATTGTTCGAATAGCGCCAATTGTCCGGGCGGAGGAAACCGCGCGTCTTGAGTTCGCGGGTGGCGATTTGCCCAACCTGCGATTTGCGGTCGTCGACCGTCGAGCGCTGGATCTGCAATCCGGCCACGGGCAACAGCGAGGCCACGCTCACCAGCCCCACCGCCAGCACGAAGATCGACATCAGCACCTCGAGCAGGGTGATGCCACGTGAGGGGCGAGGGACGAGGGACGAGGGGCGCGGGAAACTGTAGCAGGCACACTCCGTGTGCCGTCCGCCGGGATTGGTTATGGCACGCGGAGCGAGTGAGGAGGGGCGAAGCGAATTCTCCCCTCTCCATTTGGCGGGAGAGGGGTCGGGGGTGAGGGGGTAGCGCGTCAGCCGGCGCAGCACCCTCACCCAGGCCCTCTCCCGTCGAGGGAGAGGGAGACTCGACTTTCCCGGTCTTGTCGCGCCAAGCGGAGTGTGCCTACTACGGTTGAACATCTTAATTTCCACCCGAGACTTGGTTGCCGCTGGCGTAGCGGCGGGAGTTCATCACAGCGTTGATGACGCCCGCCCATTCCGCGGGGTTTTGCGGGTATTGGCCGCTGGTCGTATAAGCGGGCGGCACGCCGGCTGGCGAATTCACAAATGCGGGCTGTAGAGGCGCAACATCCGTTGTCGTCACCAATCCCGACTGCCGCGTTACGCTCACCCAGCGGCATTCGGGGTCTTGATAGTTGGGCAAATGGCTCGGATCGTTCTGCACCGGGCCCGCCGCCGACAGAATCTTCTCGATCTTCCCGACAAGAAAATAAGCGCCGGACAGCGGCGCGGTTTGGTAGTTGAATGGGTTATTGACAACGTATGGCGTAGGCGGCGTCCCAATCGTGTAAAACTTGTACGTACAGGAATAGTAAAGCTGATCGAGCGTCCCTGCCGAATTGAACGTGACGATCACCGGGCCGCACGTATCCGGTATCGGCACGCCGGCCGGGCCTGGAACCGTCGGCGATTTGGTGTTGATGGTACCGAGCGCGCCGAACATCGCTCGCATCGAAGCAAGCGGGTTGCTCGGGTAAGTATCGCCTGTCGCGGCAGCGACGATCGCTGGCGTCTGCGGCGGTGCCAAGTCGACTCCCGAAAAATACCAGTCGATCGCCGCGCCGTCGGAGAGTTGCACAGGCGGATCGACTGTCTTGACCGGCTGGCGGAAGATCTGGAATGGGACGGCGACCGCTTTCTGCGGAAACACCGCGTTTGGGTACAGCGGTGTCACAAGCAGATTATTGCTCGTGATGTAATAGTCGGGCGGAGAAGGCGTGGGCGCCGAAGGGTCCGTCGTCACCACGAATAGGTCGCCGCGATAATTAAAGCGAATCAGGTCGCCGTTGCGGATCAATTTTTGCGTCGTCGGCGGGTTCGTGCTGTTGTTGTAAGCCGATAAGCCTGAAAAGGTCGGCGGCGCGAACCCAGTGGGGCCCTTCGGGCCATTGATTTGCACGTTAAAGGGCGGGTTTGTTAACGCGTTCCAACCCGCGGGGAAATTGATTGCGGCCGAATAGCCGACATCATCGCCGGCATACGGCGGCGGGACCTCGACGAGATATATCTCCATCGAAGCGTAGGGGTTGTTCTTCATCGGCTGGAACAAGACGCCGACGGAGCGGCCGCTCGAGATCGCCCGCGTTTGGGCGGTCGAGAGCATGGTGCTCACTAGCCGAGCCCCTTCGCGCAGCCGCCGCGAATCGGAAGCGGACGACAAGATCGGGATCATCGCCGAGGTCAGGATCACCATGATAATGATCACGACCAACAACTCCATCAGCGTGAAGCCGCAGCGGGACTCGCGATGAATTGCGTTGGGTTTGCCGCTCATATCGTTGGCTCTTTTCCGTACCAATTAGTTACCGCGCCCCGATCAATTGGTTGGTGATGTTGTCGCTGATTCCGAGGCTACGGGATGCACTTCCGGGCGGCAAATAATTACCCTGATCGTCGAAAATCGCGGCCGTCCCAATCGGGCCGGGTCCAGTCGGCGGAACCGGAAAATCGGTCGTGTCCGTCAGGCTGGCGAAAGGGTTGTTGCGTGGGTTCGACGTATTGACGTAATGAAAGGTTTTCCCGGATTTTGAAACCATATCGAAATAACCGTCCGGGCCAGCAGAGTAGATCAGCGGGTAGAGCGCGAACGTCACAGGTTTGTCCGTTTGTGGCAGGCCGGTCGTGTTGTCGTAAACAATCGGATGGCCATAGATTCCGGTCGGGTCAGTCTGATCCGGCATCCGTCCGTCCGTATATGTTTTCCCGCCAACCGGACTTGCCGGGAAGGGATTGGGGGCCGGCTGCAACGGCGAATAAAACGCCGGTGCCCAGCGAAGAAATCCAATCGGCTTTCCCCATGCGTCGAGAAAAACCTTGTGGCCCGAATGGTCGTAGTCGCCAATGTCGCCCTCCGAAAAATTCTCCATGATATCGGGGTCGTCCATTCCGATCGTCATCATCAGATAGAGGCATTTTGCGCCCTCATAGGCGTTCGGAACCTTGGTGAAATCCATGACGCCATTTTGGTTTGCCTCTGGAACCTGTCCCCAATAGGCGTTCGTCACGGCAGGCAGCAACATGCTCACGACAGCCGGTTGCGTTGGATTGGCCACGTCATTGTAGGTAATCGGAGCCGCCGGATTACTGTTATCGGCGACCGTGATTAGCGCTGGCGCATCGAGATCCGTCCAGCGCTCCGGCATTTCCATTCGCATCAATTGTCGTATAACGTCGCACCGGATCGTGGCGAGCGCCTTCAAAGGCGTCGGCTTCGGAATCGGATTCCCCATCATGTCAAACGGGCCATTAGCTGGATCGAGCACCTCGCCAGGCATCGTGATCGGCAGCCGCCGAGTGCGGTAGGATTCGTATTTCTGCATCACGAGCGCATTGAGCCGGGCGATGAGGGAACGGGTCTTGGCGATTTGGGCCGCTTCCTGCGCGCCGGCCACCGCCAGGGCCATCGCCGCCGCTAGGATCGCCATGATCGCCATCACCACCATGAGTTCGACGAGCGTGAAAGCGCCATGCACCCTCACCCCGGCCCTCTCCCGTCGAGGGAGAGGGACAAAGCGCTGAGCGCGGCGGGGCCGCGAGGCCAGAGTAGCAGGCACACTCCGTGTGCCGTCCGCCTGCCTCTGTTGCACGGCATGCACATTGCCTGTGTTGACGCCGTTCGTCGGAGTTGGTTGCGGCACACGGAGTGTGCCTACTACATTGCCGGCGGCGACGCGACCAGAAACGAGGGTCGAGGGACGAGAGGCGAGGGGCGAGGGGTGAGCAATTCCTCGGCCTGAAAGGCCGGAGGAGCCCAGCCCAGGGTGGAGCGACGTTCTCTGCCAGGAGAACGGAGCGGAACCCTGGGACGGCCGAAGCCTCCCGCACGCTTGCGGCCTGAAAGGCCGCCGGAGGGCGCGCGACACAACGGAGCCCAATCCAACGGCTCGCTGGGTGATGTCGATGCAGGAATTCCGTCGCCCGTTCAGGGCTAAGAGCCTATCCGAAAACGGCCCGCGGAGAGGGGGACAGTCCCCTTTTGTTCCGAAGACTCCACAAAAGGCGACAGTCCCCGGCCGTTTTCGGATAGGCTCTAAGAGTTCGTTGGACATCGCATACCCAGGGTTTCGCTCGCCCGCCCTAACGGACGGACTTGCTTCACCCTGGGCTGGGCTCCGTTGGCCTTTCAGGCCATGCAGTAGCGGGATTGATTCGATTGCCGCCATACGAACACACGCGCTTATCGCGCCCCCATCGAATGGCTGTGAATGTTGTCGAAGCTCCCCAGCGCGCGGCTGCCGCGGTCCGTCTTCGGGAATATGGCCGGCGCGCCGATGGGGCCGTCGGGAAACTTGTTGGTCGTCAATTGGTCGATGCTGGCGAACGGATTATTGGGAGGACTCGTCCGTGAGTATTGCAGCACGCTGCCACTGGCGTTGGTCATGTCGGGGACGATATCGTAATGGCCGTCCGGGCCGGCCGAGTAAACGAGCGGATAGAGCGCGAAGGTGTCCCAATTGGTTACGGCCGGCGCCGGCGGCTCGGTGCGCGGAATCCCGTTCACGGCGCTCGAGTCGAATCGCGGCGTGCCGTACACCCCGGTCGGATCGGTTTGGTCCGGCATCCGCTGGTCCTTCGTGGCCGCGCTGGTCGGCGTCGGCGGCTGGAGCGGCGAGACGAGCCCCGGCGCCCAGCGGAGAAAGTTGATGGGATTTCCCCAGGCGTCGATAAACACCTTGCAGCCCGAGTGGTCGAAGTCGGCGATGTCTCCCTCGGAGAAGTTTTCGAGCACGCTCGGTTCTTCCAAGCCCATCGTCACGAGCAGATAGAGGCACTTGGCCCCTTGATAATTTGCGCCCAGCTTGATGAACGCCGGCGTGTTCTGAACCGAATTGTGAGACGCCAGATAGGCTTGGCTGGAAGCGGATCGCTGCATTTGGATTGTCTGTGAATTGGTCGTGGGATCTGTGTATGCCGGTCGCGTCGGGGAAGTGACGTCCTCCATTTTGATTGGAACCGCGTCATCGATAATGTCCCTCCAGCGGTCGGGCATTTCCATCCTCATCATCTGCCGCAGCACGTCGCAGCGCACCTTGCGGCTCACTGCCGAAGGCATCTGAACCAGGCTGCCGCTGGGATCGATGACCTCGCTGGGGATCGTGACCGGCAGGCGGCGCGTGGCATACGATTCGTATTTCTGCATCACCAGCGCATTGAGCCGGGCGATCAGAGAACGGGTCTTGGCGATTTGCGCCGATTCTTGCGCTCCGCTCACGGCAATCGCCATCGCCGCGGCGAGGATCGCCATGATCGCCATCACGACCATGAGTTCGATGAGGGTGAAGGCGCGGGGGAAAAGCGAGGGGCCAGAGGCCAGGGGCCGGGGGCCAGGGACGAGGAGCGACGGCCGACAAATGCTCCTTGTAGAGCGCGGACGCGAAGCGCGATTTGGGTTCGATTGATCGTGCATGTCTCGTTCTCTGTCATCGTAGTCATCACGCTCCGTCGTGATGAACGGTCCTCACGCGGAGCGCGAGGAGTACACTGCGGTTCATTTCGGGATCGAGTCGCCGAGGTTCTTGGGGCTGAAGTTGGTCAGGTTGTCTCGGTCGCCGCCGCCGTAAAAAGTTCCCGAGGGGAAATAGCAGAGGGTCGGAAGGCCGCTCTTCCCTTGGTCATCGACTCCGCCACCGCCGAATGCGCCATCCAGACCGGCCGAGATGATTTGGAATGAATTGGGATTCACCGGCTGCGGCCCCTGGTTCTTCGGCCAATTTCCATTCGCTGGGAATTGTCCTGCGGGCGGATCGGAGGCATAGGGACGAACGACGCCTTGGCCCCCCTGTTGCCAAACCGTAGTGTCGTAGGGATACGCGATGGAATGTCCGGTACCATCATCTTTGGGAGACTCTGTCGTGGGGTCCCTCACTACGTAGTTCTGCGAGGCGAAATAAACGTACGGCACACCGGGCGTGTCGGCCGGTGAATACACTGGAACGGTTAGATACCAAGTGTTACTGGAGTCGCAATAGGCCCAAATGCCGTTCTGCAATTGGACGACGGTCGGACCGCTATTGGAGACCTGGGGCCAGCCCGGCTGGCGCTGCACCCGCGCCTGGGCAAACTCGAAAAACGGCGACCGCGTGGGCAACGACATGGCGAGTGCAGCCGCTACGGTTGTGCCCGGTGCCGGAAGCAAGCCTTTGATTGGATGCTCCGGATCGGGGCTAAAGCCGCTGAGCCAAAACACCATTGCGTCGGCCGGACTGAAGAACCGCAGACTGGGGTTCACCCGCCACGGCTGCTGAATGTAAAGAAGCTCCTGCGTAACATCGCAGCGCGGAAAAGCCTTCGCCAAGTGCCGCGCCGCCGAGCTATTGGTGTTGACCACCCCGCTGACGATCATGTCGCTGAAATCGGAGGGCGGATAGCTGCCGTATTTCTCTTTGTATGCCTTCAAGGATGTATCGAGTCCGGCGATATCGCCGATGATCCGCGCCTCCCTGGCATTGCCCAGCGCGATCATGATCACCGGGGTCAAGAGTCCCATCAGGATGATGATGATGGTGATCACCACCAGGAGTTCGACCAATGTGAACCCGCGCCGGCTGGGAGAAGGGGACAGTCCCCATTTTGCTGCGCGGACTCCGCAAAAGGGGGACAGTCCCCGCCGGCTTTCCGTCTGCGCTACAACATTGCTGAACATGTTCCGTTGTCCTTGAATTGAGATAACCTGAATCGATCGCGGCTGGTGATTCCCCTCACCCCGGACCTCTCCCAGGGGGAGAGGGAGTTGTCGATACGGCCCTTCGCCGCAAAGTGCCCTTCTGAATCCTGCATTCTGCGTTTGGCATTCAATCACTTCCCGCCGCCGGTGAGGCTGGTGATCAGCGAGACCAACGGCATGAACAAGGCGATCACGATGAACCCGACGCAACCGCCCAGCACGATAATCAAGAGCGGCTCCATCAGCTTGGTGAGGCTTTCGGTGAGCACGGCCACCTCTTCGTCGAACGTGTCGGCGACTTTGTAGAGCATCGTGTCCAATTCGCCCGTTTCCTCGCCGACGTCGACCATGTTGACCACCAGATCGTCAACCACCCGCTGATTCATCCGCAGCACATAGAGCAGCCCGCCGATGACCGGGATGAAAATCATCCAGAACATCAGGGCGATGGCATTAAAACTGGCGCGGGAATGCTCCTTGAGCGGCTTGGCGATGCTCTCGCCCTCGCGGATCGAATCGGATACGCGGCCGTAGAGCTTCTCGAACATGGCGTTGCCGGAGGTCTCGCGCGTGATGTTCAGGGCCTCGAGGATCGGCACGCCGCTGGAGACGAGGGTGCCGAGGGTGCGCGTGGTGCGGGCCAGGATGTTTTTCTCGACCATCTGGCCGAAGATCGGCACCTTGAGCGTGAACAAGTCCCATCCCTCCCGGCCGTAGTTGAATTTGCGAATCAGCTTAATGAACAGCCAGAAGGCGACGGGGATGAGCGGGATGGCCCACCAGAAGTCGTAGGCCGCGTGGGCGATGCTGATCAGGATCGTGGTGACGGTGGGCAAGGGCTGCTTGAAGTCCTTGAAGATCTTTTCGAAGGCCGGGACGATCTTGATCATGATGAAGGTCAAGATGCCGACGGCGACCATGATCACGACGATCGGATAGACCATCGCACCTTTGACCTTGCGCTTGAGCGACTGAGACCGCTCCTGGAACTCGGCCAGGCGGCGGAGAATGACTTCGAGCGCACCGCCGGCCTCGCCGGCCTTGATCATGTTCACATACAAGCGGTCGAAGGCCTTCGGCGATTTGGACATGGCCTCGCTCAGCGTCGCACCGCCTTCGATTTCGTCGCAGACATCCATCAGGCAGTTCTTGAATCGGCCCGGCTTATTTTGCTGCTCGAGAATCCGCAGGCTGCGGAGGATCGGCAGACCGGCGTCTTGAAGGATCGACAACTGGCGGGTGAAGAGCACGCGGACGCGCGAACTCACGCCCCCCAGCGCGAACTGCCGCTTCTTCTTGGTGACCTGCTTTTTCTCGGTGGGCGATTTCCGGGCTTTCTTGACCGAGATCTTGGTTACGAAGTAGCCCATCTGGCGAATGGTCGCCTGCGCCTCGGCTTCGTTGGGCGCATCGACCATGTCCTTGATCTCCTGGCCGGTGGAGTCCATCGCCTCGTATTGGTAGATCGGCATGGGAGTAACCTAGGGGAGTCGGCGGTCAGTTGTCAGTTGCCAGTTGGAATCCAAAATCGAATTGTCTTTATGCTTCCAGGATTGTTTCGCGGATGACTTCTTCGGCGGTGGTCGTGCCGTCGAAAACGGCGGCGATTCCTGCGTCGCGGAGCGTGACCATGCCCTCGTTGCGCGCGGCGGTGCGCAATTGATCGGTCGAAGCGTTGTTCATGATCATCTCGCGGATGTCGTCGTTGACGGGCATCATTTCGAACAGGCCGACGCGCCCTTTGTAACCCGTGCGGTTGCAATGTTGGCAGCCGCGGCCGCGGAAGAACTTCTTGCCCGCGATCGAAGTGGAATCGAGTTCCAGGTCGGCGAGCATCTCGGCGGTCGGCATGACTTCTTCCTTGCAGTGGGCGCAAATCCGCCGCACCAGCCGCTGGGCCAGGATCCCCTCGATCGTGGCCGTGATCAAAAACGGCGGGATGCCCATATCGCGCAGCCGCGTGATCGTGCTCGGCGCGTCGTTGGTGTGCAGCGTGCTGAAGACCGTGTGCCCGGTGAGCGAGGCTTGCACGGCGATCTCGGCCGTTTCCGTGTCGCGAATTTCGCCGACGAGGATTTTGTCCGGGTCTTGGCGGAGGATCGACCGCAAACACTGAGCGAACGTATTGCCGATCGACGGATCGATGGGCACCTGAATGATGCCGTCGAGATCGTATTCGACCGGGTCCTCGGTCGTGATGATCTTATCGGCGATCGAGTTCAGCTCGGTCAGCGCCGAATACAAGGTGGTGGTTTTTCCCGATCCGGTCGGCCCGGTGACGAGGATAATCCCGTTGGGTCGGTTGATTACCTCGCGGAATTGCTTGAGCGTGGGGGCGTCCATGCCGGTCTTTTCGAGATCGAGCGAAATGACCGAGCGATCGAGCACGCGCATGACCACGCTCTCGCCGAACATGGTCGGCAGCACACTGACGCGCAGATCGACCGGGTGGCCGCCGACGTTCAGCTCGATCCGCCCGTCTTGCGGGAGCCGGCGTTCGGCGATGTCGAGGTCGGCCATGACCTTGATGCGGGTGGTGATCGCGAACGACAGATGCCGCGGCGGGGGGACCATCTCGAACAGCACGCCGTCGGCCTTGATCCGAATCCGGAATTCATCCTCGAACGGCTCGAAGTGCAGATCGCTGGCGTGGTCTTTGATCGCCATCAACAAGACCATGTTGAGCAGCTTGCGGACCGGAGCGCTGTCGGCCAGTGCCTCGACGCTGGTCAGATCGATCGGCCCGTCGCCGGCGGCGGCCTCGGCGGCCCTTTGCAATTCCTTGTCTTCTTCCATGCCGGCGACGATGCTCTCGACGCTTTCCGTTCCGCCGGCGTAATATTTGTCGAGCGCTTTTTGGATGTCGCGCTCGGTGGCGACCGCCGAGCGGATGTCGAAGCCGAGGAACGTTCGCAATTCGTCCTCGACCGACAGCTTCTGCGGGTCGCAGGTGGCGATCGTCAGCACATTGCCTTCCAGCGAAACCGGCACCACGCGATACAACTGGGCCATCGCCTCGGGCACCGAGGCGAGCACATTGGCCGGGATCGGCAGCTCGGCCAGATAGATCATCTTCAGGCCGAACTGCTCGGAGAGGGCTTGGGCCAACTGCTCGTCGTTGATGTAGCCCATCTGCTCGGCGATACGGCCCAGCGACTCTTCCGGATTCCGCTCGTGCTCCTGCTGGATTTCCGCGAGCTGATCGTCGCCGATGAAGCCGAGATCGACCAGAACTTGTCCAAACTTACGTAGTGCCATGTTATGAGAGGTCGGAGGTCAGATTGTTGGAGTTCAGCCTTTAGGCTGCGGCAGGCAGGCTAAAGCCTGAACTCCAACAGTCGGTCGGAGGTCGCAATACGTCGTCAAATCTCACTTGCCACTTGTCACTTGCCCTTTACGCCGTCGCGCTTTGGTCCTTCGTTTTCGTCCTCGTCTTCACCGTCCTTGCCGTCCTTGGCGCGACGATTGATGTCTTCCTCATCGTCGAACATGCCGGCCTCGGCCTTGGCGATGCGCTTCGACAGATCGTCGGGGTTTTGGGCCTTGATCATCACCTCATCGACCGTGACCTTCTCGGATTTCCAGAGGCTGAACAGATGGTCGTCGAGCAATTGCATGCCGAGCTTTTGGCCGGTTTGAATGGCCGAATTGATCCGGAACGTCTTGTTCTCGCGAATCAGGTTGCCGATGGCGGATGTGACCACGAGCATTTCGTAGGCGGCGATGCGGCCGCCGCCGATTTTCGGCAACAGCGCTTGCGAAAGCACGCCGATGATCGCGCTCGACAACTGCACGCGGACCTGTTCCTGCTGGTTGGTGGGAAAGGCGTCGATGATGCGGTTCACGGTGCCTTGAGCGCCGGTGGTGTGCAGCGTGCCAAACACGACGTGGCCGGTTTCAGCGGCGGTGATGGCGGCCTCGATCGTTTCCAAATCGCGCATTTCGCCGACGAGGATCACGTCCGGGTCTTGACGCAAGGCGCGCCGCAGCGCCTCGGAAAAGCTCGGCACATCCACGCCGACTTCGCGCTGGTTGACCGTCGATTTCTTGCTCGAATGGTAGAACTCGATCGGGTCTTCGATCGTGATGATGTGGTGGTCGACGGTCTCGTTGATGAAGTTGATCATGCTGGCCAGCGTCGTGCTTTTGCCAGAGCCGGTCGGCCCGGTGACGAGGAATAACCCTCTCGGCCTCATGCAGAGCTTTGCGCAAACCGGCGGGGTCCCCAATTGCTCCATGGTCAGCAGTTTGTTGGGAATCTGCCGCAGCACCATTGCCACGTGTCCCTTCTGCTTGAACACCGAGACGCGGAACCGGGCCAATTCGCCGAAGGCAAATCCAAAATCGCAGCCGCCGACCTCGGCCAATTCATGTTGGCAGCGGTCGGGCGTGATGCTCTTCATCAAGGCGACCGTGTCGTCGGACTCGAGCACTTTGGTTTCGAGTCGCCGCATTCGTCCGTCCATGCGAAACACCGGCGGTTGTCCGACCGTCAGATGGATATCGCTGGCATTCTGCTTCACGCAGGCGGAGAGCAGCTTGTCGATGAGAATATTGCCCATACGTAGTCGTTTCCGCACGAAGGCGGTCAAATGGCGAAGATGGCGGACCGGATACCTAATGCCAGATCGAAACGGCTCAACAAGTTGCTAACCGACGTTCCGCCCACAAAGTGGATTTCAAAAATGGCGCGCGACGGAAACTCGCGACCGAACGGTTTGCCTTTTCCGAATCCAACCTCGCCGGCGGACCTGCTTTCCACTGCTTAGCTTTTACTGCGCAGTTTTTGCAGTGTTGCTTGTGCAGTGTTTTCTGTGCTGCGGTTAATTGTGGTACCAACCTGACCCTGTAAGCCCCCGGCCCGTTGGTCAATCGCGAAAATCACCAACAAGGGGCTTAAGCCGTTTGCTTGCTAGACGATTATTCGCAGTGCTAGCGGGACGCTCAAGTTTTTGGTGCAACAAACGACAGAATCAGTGCTCCTCCGTCTTTTTAGCAACGCGAAAGACCTCTTCAATCGTGGTAATTCCCTTGAGCACTTTGAGAATTCCGTCGCTATAGAGGGTGGTCATGCCTTGAGCGATCGCCGCCTTGCGAATGGCCTGGGTGGGCGCGCCCTCGAACGCCAATTCACGAATTCGCGATGACATCAGCATGAGTTCGAAAATCCCCAACCGCCCTCGATAGCCGGTGCGCTGGCAGTGTGTGCAGCCTTTTCCCTTGGAGAACGAGGCCCCGACTGCCATCTCTGGCGTAATTCCCGCGGCATCGAGGACCGAGTCGGGAGGCGTAAATGGCTGCTTGCACTTGGTGCAAATCACGCGCACCAACCGCTGTGCAAGCACGGCGATGATGCTGCTGGAGACCAGATAAGCGGGAACTCCCATGTCGATCATGCGCGTAATAGCTCCGGGCGCATCGTTCGTATGCAGTGTACTGAAAACCAAGTGTCCCGTCAAAGAGGCCTGTATGCCCATATTTGCCGTCTCGTTGTCGCGCATCTCACCGACGAGAATCACATTCGGGGCCTGTCGCAGCATCGAGCGGATAATCAGTGCAAAATCCAGCCCGATGCCGTGCTTTACCTCCACTTGGTTGATCCCGGGCAGATAGTATTCGACCGGGTCTTCGGCGGTGATGATCTTGACATCGGGGCGGTTCAACTCGTTGAGTGCGGCGTATAGCGTTGTGGTCTTTCCGGAGCCGGTCGGACCGGTAACGAGCACGATTCCATTGGGCCGGCGGATCAAATTGCGAAACGAGCGGAAATCCCCCTCAGATAGCCCCAACTGCCTGACGCCGACTCGGATATTGTCCTTATCGAGGAGCCGCATCACCACCGATTGGCCGTGGTTCGAGGGGAGCACGCTGACGCGCAAGTCGAGTTCTTTCTCGCCGACGGTGATCTTGATCCTCCCGTCTTGCGGCCGGCGGCGTTCGGCAATGTCCATTTTCGCCAGAATCTTGATGCGGGAAAGCAATGCGCCGAGCAACCGCCGCGGGGGGCTATCCCGTTCGACGAGAACACCGTCGATCCGGTATCGAATTCGCACCCGATTCTCGAACGGCTCGACATGAATATCGGACGCCCGAAGCTGCACGGCCTCGCTGATGAGCAGATGCACGAGCCGGACGATCGGGGCGCTCGATTCATCGACCGCTTCATCGGGCCGGACCGTTTCTTCCGCAGTTTCGGTGAAATCAATCGCCGTATCGGTGAATTCCTGAAGCATCGAGTCGGCGCTTTCGCCATCGACCTGCCCATAATGGCGGTTAATGGCGTCGATAATGCTCTCTTTCGGGGCGAGTGCGACGTCGATGTTGCGATTGACGATAAAGCGGATTTTCTCTCGCGTGTCGTAATCCAGCGGATCGCTCATGATAATCTTGAGCGAGCCGTCTTCTTCTGACATCGGAAGGATGGCATTTTCGCGGGCCAGCGACTCGGGAACCAACTCGACGACCGATGGCGGAATAACCACTTCCTTGAGGTTTACGAAATCCAGCCCATGCTCCTGGGCGACTGCCCGCATCACTTCGTCGCCGCTCGCATATCCGAGTCGGATCAATTCGTCGGCGACTTTTTTGCCGGATTCCTTGGCCAGACGTTTGGCCTCGGCCAATTGGTCGGAACTGATAATGCGTTTGCGGATCAGGATTTCGGTAAAATCGCCAGCCAAGGTTGCCACGCTCCTGAAGTTTTGGCCCGTTCCGTTGGACGGGTGCCAGAGATTCCCGCGCTCGTCGTGAAAAGCGAGAGACGCCCCGGCGCTGGAAAGCGGGGGAGAAGGCCTCTCCAAACTCAGCCTAATGGCGCGTTATCTGCCTGTCAACTAACGGCTTGGCGGTTTTGCCAAGAGCGCCCAACAAATCCGGCGGGGACTGTCCCCCTTTTGCGAAGTCCGCGAAGCAAAACGGGGACTGTCCCCTTCTCCCAGCCGGATTTGTTAGGTGCTCTAAATCGCGGATTCGATTCTCCGCCGACACGGGTCGCAGCCGGACGGCGCACGATGAGAGCCCAATTCAAGTTTGGTCCGCGGCGCCAGCCGGTGCCAAGCGCTAAAATGGCGCAACCCATACGACCGTTTTCTCCTCGCTGCCTCCGTCGGTTTTCGGCTCCCCACGGCATGCGGTCGCTATGCACCTCCGGTCAGGCCAATTACCATGAGCGCTAACGGCCGCCACTCGGCATTTTCTCGTTCGAGCGGTAAGGTGGTCCCAATCGTCCAATTTGGGCCAAGTGCACGGATGCGACGGTCACGTTTCATCCGGAGCAACTGCCATGCGTTGGTTTCGCTCGAATCGGAATCTCCCTTCGCGACGGCAGAGCGCCCCACGGAAAACCCGACTCTTCTTTGAGCGGTGCGAATCGCGCCAGCTGCTATCGACCAACACGTCGGCCGGCATGGTCACGTATCACAACGACAATTCCAGCACCGGCCAGAACCTGACCGAGACACAGCTTTCACCCAGCAACGTCAACTCGACGGAGTTCGGCAAGCTCTACACGGCGGTCGTCGATGGGCAGGTTTACGCCCAGCCGCTGTACCTGTCGGGCGTAAACGTCACGGGCGGCTCGTCGATGGGGGTTCACAATGTGGTTTACGTGGCGACCGAGCACGACAGCCTGTACGCCATCGATTCGAACAGCGGCGCCGTGTTGTGGAGAGTCAGCTTCATCAATCCGGCGGCGGGGATTACCACAGTTCCAAGCGGTGATGTTGCGAGCACGGACCTTGCGCCGGAAATCGGTATCACCGCCACGCCCGTGATCGACGCGGCATCCGGCACGCTCTATCTGATTTCCAAGACCAAACAGACGTCGGGCAGCCAACTCCATTATGTCCAAACGCTTTACGCGATCGACGTTGCCAGCGGCGCACTAAAGGGCTCGACGGTGATCGCCGACACGATCGCCACCAATCCGGGCAATATCAAGACCAGCGCTTATACCTACGTCAGCGGTCCGGCCGTCAACGGATCGGGCGATGGCAGCGTTAACGGCGTCGTGCATTTCAACGCCCTGCGACAGCTCGAGCGTCCGGGGCTGACTTTGGCCAATGGCAGCATCTACATGGCCTTTGCGTCACACGGCGACAACGGTCCCTATCACGGCTGGGTGCTCAGCTTCAATGAGCAGACGCTGGTATTGAACGGCGTTTTCAACACCACTCCCAGCGGCAGCGAAGGGGGCATCTGGCAATCCGGCGACTCCGTGGCCGTCGACGCCCAAGGGGCGCTTTACGTCGAGACCGGCAACGGCACTTTTGACACCACGATGAACGCGGGCGGCATGCCGATTCACGGCGACTACGGCGATTCATTCATTAAGATCGTCGTCGATCCGACGACCAGCGCGACGAGCCAGAACGTCAATGGTTGGGGGCTGAAGGCGGTCGACTACTTTACACCCTTCAATCAGGCAACGTTCGATGCCCACGACACCGATCTCGGCTCCGGCGGACCGATCCTGCTGCCCGATTCGGCCGGCAGCTCGGCCCACCCGCATCTTTTGGTTGGCGGCGGCAAGGAGGGCCGGATCTACCTGATCGACCGCGACAATATGGGCCGCTTCAGCGCCACAACCGATCACGTTGTGCAGGAACAAACTAGTGCGGTCGGACCGATCTTCGACACGCCGGCGTATTTCAGCAACGGCACTACAAACTACATTTACTATGGAGCGGTCGGCGATTCGCTCAAGGCGTTCACCGTGGCCAACGCTTCCTTCTCGAAGGCCGCGGTCATGCATTCCAGTGACACGCTCGCGTTCCCCGGCGCCACCGCGAGCGTATCCGCTAACGGCGCGTCCGGCGGAATTGTGTGGGACGTGGATCACGGCACGAATCAACTGCGGGCTTACGATGCGAATAACCTGGCGAACGAACTTTACACCAGCGCGCAAGCAGCGGGCAGCCGCGACGCGCTGGGATCAACGACAAAATTCTCCGTGCCGACAGTGATCAACGGCGAGGTGTTTGTCGGCACCGGCAACAGCCTGGTGATTTACGGGCTGTTTCCGCCGCCGCAGTTGGGACCGGGACCCTATTCACTTTGGACTACGTCGACAGTTCCCGGCTGGATTGACAATCCCGATGGCAATGCCGTTGAGTTGGGCATGAAATTTCGCTCGGACGATGACAGCTATATCAGCGGCCTCCGCTTTTACAAGAGCACGAACAACACGGGCGTTCACGTCGCCGATCTTTGGACCAGCGACGGCATGCTCCTAGCCACGGCCACGTTCAGCGGCGAGACGGCCTCGGGCTGGCAGACCGTTTACTTTGCTCAGCCCGTGGCGATCAAGGCCAACACGGTCTACATCGCCTCGTATCACACCGACACGGGCAACTACTCGGACAACATTGGCTACTTTACATCTGGCCTGAACAACGGCCCGTTGCACGCGCCGGCCAACGGCGTGAGCGGCCCGAACGGCGTTTATGCCTACGGCGCGTCGGGCAGTTTCCCGACGAGCACATATAACGCGAGCAATTATTGGGTCGACGTGCTGCTCACTTCGTTGGTGAACTCCGTCACGCCGACCAATGGCGCGGCCGGAGTGGCCATCGACTCGTCCATCACAGTGCGGTTCAACGCCCCAATGAACTCGGCCACGGTCAATTCGAATACAATCCTGCTGCAAGATTCCTCGGGCAACGCGGTCGGCACGCAAGTCAACTACGACACAACCAGCATGACGGCGACGCTCATGCCTCAATCATCACTGGTCAAAGGAAGGAGTTACACGGTGATCGTCGTCGTCGGCGCCAACGGTGTTGCCGACCAGGACGGCAACACGCTCACAAGCAATTTCAGTTCCGCCTTCACGACCGTTGCCCCGCCGATTCCGCTGGGGCCTGGTCCATTCAGCATTTGGAGCAACTCGACGACGCCGTCGGTGATCGATAATCCGGACAGTCAGGCCGTGGAACTGGGAGTGAAATTCCGTGCCTCGGGCGACGGGTACATCACGGGAATCCGCTTTTACAAGAGCACGAAAAACACGGGAACTCACGTCGGCAATCTCTGGGCCAGCGACGGCACCCTCCTGGCGACTGCCACGTTCACGAGTGAATCGGCCTCCGGCTGGCAAACGGTCACTTTCGCGCAGCCGGTGGCGATCAAGGCGGGCACGACGTATATTGCCTCGTACCACACCAATGCGGGCAACTACGCCGACGACATCGGTTTCTTCTCGTCGAAATCCGTGACCAACGGGCCACTTACTGCGCTGGCCGATGGTACTGACGGCCCGAACGGCGTTTATCAATACGGTGCGTCGAGCGCATTCCCATCGAACACCTATAGCGGCAGCAACTATTGGGTCGACGTGGTGCTTACATCGCTAGTTAACTCGATCACGCCGGCCAACAAGGCGACCGGAGTGGCAACCGGCGCGACCGTGCAGATCAAGTTCAACGCGGCAGTGGACCCGACGACGCTCACCTCAAGCACGCTGTCGTTGCGAAATTCGTCGAATACTGTCGTCGCCACATCAATCGGCTACGACGCGAACAGCCAAACCGCCACGCTCACGCCGCAGGCCGCGCTCGCCAATAGCGCAACCTACTCGGTCGTCGTCAAAGGAGGCGCGGCAGGCGTAACGGATATCATTGGCGACCAGATGGCGAGCGATTTGATCTCGACCTTCACGACCGCCGTTTCCGTGATGTCGCAAACCACCACGAGCATCTGGAGCACTTCAACCGTGCCAACCTGGATCGATAATCCCGACCCGAACGCCGTTGAGTTGGGTGTGAAGTTCCGCTCGGATGTGGACGGCTTCATCACCGGCATCCGCTTCTATAAAAGTGCGAACAATACCGGCACGCACGTCGGCAATCTGTGGGCCAGTGATGGGTCGCTCTTGGCGACCGCTACCTTCTCGGGCGAATCGACCTCCGGCTGGCAGACGGTGACCTTCTCGCAGCCAGTTGCGATCAAGGCCAACACAACCTACATCGCCTCCTACCACACCAACAGCGGAAACTATTCCGACAACATCGGCTACTTCGCAAGCGGCAGCATCACGAATGGCCCGTTGCACGCGCTGGGCGACGGCGTCGATGGCCCCGATGGCGTCTATCACTACGGCGCGGGCGGCGTTGTGCCCAGCGACACGTATCACGCCAGCAACTATTGGGTTGACGTGCTCTTCACGACTCCGTAAAAGCACGCGACCCCGGCGCGTCGTTGCCGACGGTCGGGGTCGCTTGAGGATGGTTGCAGTAGTCGCTGCCGCGACGGCGCCGCCTAGCGCACCGCCTCGTTCAGCATCTTCGCGTTCGGCACGCTGTGGCGGTTCAGCAGTCCGTGCTCGTCGGTTTCGATGATGGTCGAGACCGGGCCGACTTCGCGAACGATTCCGTCCATGCCGGCCACGCTCACGTGATCGCCGGTCTGAAGTCGCTGCCGGACATAGTAGCCCGCCAGGATTCCGCCCATCACCTCACGCCCGCCGAGGCCGAAGGCCAGGCCGAAGCCGAGGGCCGTCGCGCCGAAGGCGATCAGAATCAGGTCCTTGAACAGCTCCAAATCCATGCCGAGCTGAAGTTGAGTCAATGCGGTATAGAACGTGAGCAGAGCCAGCACGTAGTAGCAGCCGCTGGCGAGTTTTTCGGCATAGCTGATGCCGACGCGGTCGGCGCTGGTGGCGATCACTCCGCGGAGGAAACTGGCCAATAGCAGGCCGACCACGACAACCACCGTGGCGACCAACAGCTTGGGAATGTAGTTGACGACCGTGCCCATCGCTTCCGACAGCTTGGTGAGTTCAAGGATATTGAACGCCGCCATCAAGAACACGCACATGAGCAACCAGAACACGATCGTGCCCACGACGCCCGACACGTTGCGCTTGATCCCCATGTGCTGCATCGACTGGGCCAGGCCGCTATGCTCGGCCGCCTTTTGCAGGCCGGCCTTTTCGCAGAGCAGCGTGATCAGCCGTCCCACGAGCCGGGCCACAATGTAGCCGACCACCAGGACCACGATCATCGCCACTAGCCGCGGAGCAAACTCGATGACGTTATGAAACGCCTGGTTGAAGCTGTTCTGCAGAACCTCGTTCCATTTCTCGAAGGTTCGGGTTACGCCTTCCGTGGCCGTCTGAGTAGTCATCGCGATATCTGCCATAAAATCTCTCCTCTCAATCCCTGGGGATTGAAGTTGTGGGCCGGTTCGGCCCCCCTTTTGCGCCAAGGTCTTGTAAAGTTAGTGGGCGAAGCTCACGGCGCTGGCCGGTTGTCGTCCTGACGTCCCGACTCGAACTTCCCCGTTACGGTCAGTTTCAATAAATCCGCGACGGCTCGGGCGAAATGCGTCACGGCAAACCCGAAACCGCGTGTGGCCAGGTCGACGAATTGGCTCGCGACCAGCCGCTTGTTGATTCGTTCGTGCAATGCCCGATTGAACGTCGGCGGCACCGGCGGCACGGGCAAATCGGCAAGTTGTTCGAACAGGTCCGTCGCCATTTATAGCTGCATTCCGAAACGTTCTTGAATCTTGTCGCAGGCCCGGCTGATTCGCATTTTGCAGGCGCTCACCGAGTGCCCGAAGATATCCGACAGTTCGTCGTAGTTGTAGTTCTCCGCGTATTTCAGGATCAGCATCGCGCGATCTTCCTCGTCCAGAATCTCCAACATGCTCAACAAGTCGAGCGACAGGCTCGAATCGCTCTGCGAGCGATCGGGCGCTTGCTGCTCGAAGGACTCATCCGAGGCGATGTTTTCATGTTTCTGTCGCCGGCCGCGGCCCCGCCGGATCGTGAGGCAGGTGCGGACCGCGATGCCGTGGACCCAGGTCGAGTATTTCGATCGCCCCTCGAACTTCGTTCGGTTGAGAAATAGTCGGACGAACACCTCTTGGGCCGCGTCGTTCGCGTCGTGCTCGTTGCTCAACAGGCGAAAGCAGATTTGCCAAACCCGCTGCCGGAACCGTTCGACCAAGGCGACAAACGCCGGTCCATCGGAACCTTCGCGGGCCGCCGCGGCAGCCAATTGCTCGTCGCTGAGTTCGGTGACGTTCACAACCGTTTCTACGAGCCGAACCAAGCCGATGGCGGCGAATCCGTTCGCCTTTCAAACGGTTAGTAGCCACGCTAGCCGGGGCGGTCACAATAAATGCCGGCGGCCGGGAATCGCGCTATAAGGCATTGCAGCCAAAGAAGATGCGATTCCCGCTCGCGCCGCCGAAGGGATTGAGGCGACGTATGGAAGCAGAAACGGCGGGCGCGGTCAAGTACAAAGCCTGCCTTTGAAAGTCTGAAAGTCTCGGCCAAGCTAGCGGCCGATGATCTTCACGTTGGTCGAAAGGAAAAGCGGTACGCCGTCGCCGTCGTAGACTGCTTCGCCGAAGAGGGCGGCGAAGCCGGTTGCGGGCTTTGACAAATCGAATGAGTAGCTGCCGTTGTCCGTGTTCGCGGGATGCGAGTCCCATTTGGAGTCGCGGAAGTCGCGGCTGGCGGAGGTGGTTGTCCAGATGCGGACCTCGCGCGGCTTCTTGTCCGATTGGATTTGAAGCGTGGCTTTGTCGTCGCTGTTGTAATAATGCCAGGAGAGTTTCGGCAGGGGCTTGCCGTCGGCCACTTCATGGTGCAGCGCGGCGAGCGCGCCGGCGATCCGCGCGGGATCGTTCAGACTGTGGCCGCTGTTGGGCGTGTAGCAGACGTACTTTTCTCCCTGCAAATCGTCCCAATAGAGGTTCAGCGCGTCGAGAGTCCAATAGCGATCGTTGGTTCCGAGCAGAATGAATTTCGGCTGCGTAATCGCCGCGCGATAGCTATAGGGATCGACGATCGCCTGCAGGCGCTTGCCGCGCTCCGTGTCGAGGAAGCCTTGCAGCCCTTTGTCGGAGTAATCGCGAAGCTGCTCCGAAAAGCGGCCGTACGCCTCTAATTGATGCTTGGTCTGCAAATCGAAATTGAGCGTGTCGATCACCATTGGGGCGAGACAGTTCACGCGCGGATCGACCGCGGCCGTGAGCCAAGTGGTCCAGCCGCGCTTCGAGGCGCCCGTGACCGTGAAGTGCTTGATGTCGAGCGACCACTCTTTGCCGCAGAATTCCTGCACGGCATCCATTCCGCGGACCGCGCTCTTCGTCATCGGCAGAAGCAAGAGCCATTCGGAATCGTTCGTCAGGAAGTACTCCAAGAACGTATATGCGATGATCTTGTCCTCGACGAGCCCGCCGAAAATCGGCTGCTCGGGGACTTGCATCAGCACCGCCACCGGGGCCTGCAAATGCTCGGCCAGATCGGCGATCTTTTCGACTTGTTGGACTCCGCGCTCGTTGTAGTCGAGCGGCGCCCCCTCGGCGATCGGCTGCTCAAGCTCGGATCGCCAGGCGCCGCCGGCGATTATCAGCAATCCTTGGGCGGCGTCGTTCACGTGCGACGGGCGATAGATGAAAAGCTGATGCTTCCAGACGATATTCTTCCAAGTCTGAGAGGTGAGCGTCAGCTCGACGAAGGTCCCCTTACCGGCCTTTCCCTCGCGGCGCTTCGTCCAGCGAAAGCTCTTATCTTCCTTGGCGATGTAGGCCTTGAGTTCGCCGTCGGGCGCCTTCACCGTCGCGGACTCTTCGGCTACCGATCGCTGCGCGCCGACGAGGCAAGCAAAACAGGCGAGCGTGATTCGGGCCAAATAGGAAAGGATGTGTCGGTATCGCGCGCCGCGAATTGGGTTGGTCAACATCGTCGGTCCTCAAGCGGAATTCGCCAGAATTCCGAAGTGGGGGAGAAAGCGAAGGCGACTGAATCCTGGCGAATTCAGCTACAAGATTTACCACTTGAGTCCGAATTGCGAGCCATCGCCGACGCGGCCCAGGCCGCCCTTGAGCGGCGTCTTGCGCTTCGCAGGGGCAGCTTTAGGCGGTTCGGGCTCTTCCGCGGCCGCGGTGGCTTTCTTAATGGGCTCGGGCCGCAGTTGCAGTGCTTTGAGCGACAAGCTGATTCGTTGTGCCTCGGGATCGACGGAGATCACCTTGACCTCGACCTCCTGTCCCTCGGCCACTACATCGCTTGCTCGAAAGACTCGCTGGTGGGCCAATTCGCTGATGTGGATCAGTCCCTCGACGCCAGGCTCCAAGCGGACGAACGCCCCGAATTCGGTCAGCTTCGAGACAGTCCCGCTGACGCGACTGGTTGCCGGATACTTCGCCGTGACGTTGCTCCAGGGGTTTTCCGAGAAATCGCGGAGGTTGAGGCTGATCTTGTGAGTCTGCGGGTCGATCTTTTCGATCTTCACGCGGACTTTCTGTCCCACTTGGAGCACATCGCCCGGATGCTTGATGCGGTCCCAGCTTATTTGGCTGACGTGCAACAGGCCATCGACACCGCCCAAATCGACGAACGCCCCGAAGTCGCGTAGACTGCGGACGATCCCCTCGCGGACCTGACCGGGGGCGAGTTCTTCCAACAGCCGCTTCTTGGCATCAGCCTGCTCGCGCTCGATCATTGCTCGGCGGCTGAGCACGAGATTCCGCCGATCGGGATTGGCTTCCGTAACAATGCAGGGAAACTTCTGCCCGACGAATTGCTCGATCTGCTCGACGCGAAAGGTCGCGATCTGGCTCACCGGGATAAAGCCGCGAATGCGGTTCACCTCGACCTCGAGGCCCCCTTTGTTGTGCCCAGTCACATTGGCCTCGACGACCATTCCCTCCGACACCTGCGACCAATCGCCGACCTCGACGGCTGCGTCCGGCAAACTCACTTCATACAAACCCTCTTCGGCGTTGAAGCGGATAACCAACACATCAAGCATCGTTCCCGGCTCGGGCGGCTCGGCGAATTGGCGAATTGAAACAACTCCTTGATTGCGACCAGGGAGTTCCAGGAATACGTCGTCGCGATACACGTGGACGACCTTACCGAGCTGACGCGACTCCAGCTCAAGTTCCATTCCGACGGCGGCAGCGGTGGCGGCGCCGCGCCCTTCCGCTGCAAGAAGGTCGTCGACCGACATGTCGCCAAGTGCTTCCTGAAGCTCTTGGGCCAATTCCGGAGGCAACTCAGCCCGAAGGTTCGGTGGAGGAACCTTCTCGCCGGTTCGAGCGGGCACGACAAACTTGCGGGGCGTTTTTCCCTGAGCCAGCGGCGCCGGTTTGGGTTGAAACTCACCCGTCGGCGCCGGCTGAGACTCCGCCGATGGTACAGCCGTCGCCGTCGATTCTGCCAACTGAGAAGCGGACTCGATCGGGGACGATTCCTGCGGCGATTCGGAAGCCGTCTGTTGAGTCTGGGCTGGCCCCGCGGGTGTCGCGCCGCCGGGCGATGCCGGGTCCGGAGTCAAGAATAGGGTCTTCACACGCGGCGGAATCCGCGGCGGCGGGGCGCCCTCTCGCTGGCTGCCGATCTTGATCCGTGGTTTGTTGCGGTCCTCGTTGGCCGTCGAATCCGGCGCGGCGGGGGATTCGTGCGGGTCGCTCGTCATAATGGGCTCGTAGTTGACCGGTCGATTGTCAGTTTGCGTGTCAGCGGGTAGTTTCAATCTATGAAGGAAGCGACCAAAATGCAACGCTGCGCGTGGGCCACGAGCGAATTGGGGATCATCTATCACGACCGGCAATGGGGCGTGCCGCTACACGACGATCGAGCGCTGTTTGAAATGCTGATCCTCGAAGGAGCGCAAGCCGGCTTGAGCTGGGAGACGATCCTTAATAAGCGCGAAAACTATCGAGCCGCATTCGACGATTTCGACGCCGAAAAGATCGCCGGCTATAGTCGACGCAAAATCGCCAAGCTCCTGGCGAATCCCGGCATCGTCCGTAACCGACTGAAGGTCGCGGCCGCAGTCCGAAATGCGCAAGCGTTTCTCCAAGTTCGCGAGGAGCACGGCACGTTCGACGGCTACATCTGGCTGTTCGTCGACGGCCGCCCGATACAAAACCGCTGGCGAAATGTGAGGCAAGTGCCGGCTCACACACCGGTGTCGGACGCAATGAGCAAGGATCTGTTGCGTCGCGGCTTCAAATTCGTCGGCACGACGATCTGTTATGCCTACATGCAGGCCGTCGGTATGGTGAACGACCACCTGCTCGATTGTTTCCGATATGCCGAGGTCTCGGGCACCGGCGAATCGCTCGGTAGGATGCGTCGAGCGAAGCGCTGACGCATCGGCGCCCGCGACCGACCAAAGAGCTATCGCGCCGCGAAGCGAGCTGCCTGACTGGCGATATCAAGACCAACCGTTTCGCCCCAGGCTCGCAAAAGTCGCGAATAAACCAATCCCGGCGTGGCGGAGCCGATCGGGCGGCCATCGAACCGCGTGACCGGAAGCAAGCAGTTCGGAGTGCTCGACAGTAAGACCTCATCCGCTTCGGCCACGTCGTCCGGCATGATTTCGCGATCGACAATTGAGAGGTTCAGCTTGCCGGCCAATTCGATCACGAATTCCAAACTCACGCCCGGCAGCACGCTCGAACGCGGCGGCGAAATCAGACCGACGCCGCTAACGTAGAGCAGAATGTTGGCTGTCGAAGTTTCCGTCACGTGCCCGGCGGCATCGAGCAGCATCGCCCGAGCGCCCGGTTCCTTGGCGGTCGCTTCCTTGTCGGCGAGGAAATAGTGCATCCGGCTGCGGCACTTGAGTTCGGCCGGCCAACATTGGGACGGGACCTGCTGGATCGAGGTCGTTACGAGCGACAGTCCCTCGCTGTAGCATTTCGCCCAGAGTCGGAACGCCAGCGGAAACGTGTGCAATCCGACGGTCGCGATGTGGTTCCGACTCTCGGCGAGCGCCGGATATGGCCCAGGCGTGACGAAGATCGCGAGCCCCAGATCGTCTCCCGGCGCCAAAAGCGGATGGTTTCTCGCGACCAACTCCTCGGCAATCTGCCCGAACTCTGCGTTGGTCAACCCGGAGTCGATGCCGCAAACCTCGAGAGAATGTCGCAGCCGCTCGAGGT
Organism: Pirellulales bacterium; assembly: GCA_035939775.1. NCBI lineage: Bacteria > Pseudomonadati > Planctomycetota > Planctomycetia > Pirellulales > Pirellulales bacterium. Next base: position 53,016 of record DASZFO010000354.1, read on the forward strand.
GCCGACCGAGGCGGAACAGTCGGCCGCCGAAGGTGCGCAGTTGCTCGGTGACTGTCGCCCCCGTCACGAACCCGGCGTCGTCGATCGGCAAAGTCGCCTGACTCGCCGGCAGGATTCGTCCATTTAGAAACGCATATGGTTCGCTCATTTCCCCAGTGTCAGACCGCCGCCTCGGGTTGACAAGCCCTTTGCGATCCGCGGAATCGCGCGACGAGGCCGGCGAGCGGCGAAAACGTGGTCCATTCCGCTCCTGGCGTGGCCGAGATCAAAAAGACCGAGCCGGTGAATACTCCCATGACCGCCGAAAAGGTATAGAGCCGCATGAAAACGGCGATTCCGATATGCAGGCTGATCGTAGCCAGCGCCCAGAAGGTCCGCGTGCGCCTTGGCCAGACAAAGATCGGATATCCGGCCTCGATCACCAGCGTTCCCAAGCCCGCCAGTTTTGGCAGCAGCGGGACGGAGGCGAGCCAGCTCATGTCGAATCCGCAAAGGTCGCTGCGCATCAAGGCGCACCAGATCGCTTCGCCATTCCACCAATCGTCGCCTGCGCCTTTCTCCAGCCCGCACGATAGGTACATGATGCAGAGATGAATCTGAATGACGCGTAGTCCCAGTCGTGCGCTGGACGACGACTCTCCGCTGGTGCGTCCCGCCGAGCGATCGAGCGACAGGGCGCCGCCGATCGGCATCCACATGCCGTAGAAGAGGGCGATTTGAGCAAACGAATCGACGCCGTAGATCGATGCCCCGGCGCTTGATTTCATCATGAGGTGAGTAATGTAAGCCGCGACCGCGGCATAGCGCGTCCGATAGCCGAGCAACAAGGCTGCAAGGGATGCGACATAAACCAAGAACACGCCCTTAACGCAAGCGGCGTCCGAAATCCCGACTGGTGAGAGCGCGTCGGCCAGCCAACCGAGTCGCGGGACAAACTCGTGCAGCGTTGGATCCATCACCTGCCACTGGACGATCCCGCGGCTGCCATATAGATCGAGCAGATTCTGCGCTATCGACAGCGCCTGGAATAAGAGCACGCTGGCTAACCCGATGCGGAACACCGCCAATGGGGCCGGCGAAGCCGGGGCGGACACGAAGCGGACGAATCCCGCCGCTAGGCGGCGAGGCAAGGAAGCGGCGGCGGAGGCGATCGACTCGATCATGGTGATACCTGCGTCCTAAAGCAAGAGCGTGATGAACCGAACCGAGAAGCAATAAAACCGCATGGGCACGAAGACACGAAGGAAGCAATGGAAGATTTGTTTAAAGATGCGTCCACTTCCTGGTGTCTTCATGCCGTTGCGGTTTCGGTTGCTGAAGGCGCTTTGGCCGTGCGGCGTTAAGAAGTTAAGCGTAGGCAGGAGCGAGATGTTACATGGGTTTGCGATCAGGAGGCACTCGAAGTTAGCCGCCATCGCGGCTGAAGCTGGTGGTGTAGACGGTGTCCCACTCCGGCCGGCAGCCTTCGCGATAGCCCTTCATCGTGGGCATGTCCTCCGCCACGGCGAGAACTTCGATTTGGCGAACATGCGGGTAGCGGCCGAACAGGGCGGCTGCCCACGACTTGGCGACCTCACCGCGAAGCTTCTTGTAGGCAAACATGCTCGCCGTGCTATCAAAACGTAGATTGGCCTCGCGGGTCGTTCCTTGTTCGCCCGATTCTTCCCAGGTATTGCCGGCGTCGTCGGTCAGCGTGAAATGGACCTGAAACTGCGGCGCAACGCCAGGAGCGAAAAATCCGAAGCTGTTGTCCGCCCCGGATAATGCGGAATAAGCCGTGACGGTCTGCCCAACGGGAGTGCGTGGGGAAAACAGGCGAATGTGGGCGGCGCCACAGGCAACCAATACGAGGTGGAAGGCGGCCAACGCGGTCAAGAAGGCGAAGCGGAGGGTCATGGCGAGGGTCCTTTCGGGTCAAAAATGGAGTTCTATTCGACCGGCCTGCGTTTCTTAGCCCTCTCAATACTTGAGAGGGCGGAGTAAGGGAGAGACTGCAAGTGTGCGACTCCCGCTTACCCCGGCCCCTTTCGAGCCATCGGCAGGCTCACGTCGAAAGGGGCAACGCGGGGTGAATCAACGCTGGTCCAAGAAATGACGGCGCCGGTCACTTGGACCGGCGCCGTCTCGAGCTTTTTGGCCGACTTAGGCATCGTAGCCGTCGTCGCATCCACCGTCGTAACCGCCATCGCAACCATCGTCGCAACCGCCGTCGCAGCCTCCGCCGAAGAAGCTGCCGAAGCAGCCATCGCCACCGAAGAAGCTGCCGAAGCAACCGTCGCCGCCGCAGTTCATATCACCGCGGTACGAGCGGAAGTTGCCGCATCGATCACCTCGGTATTCGCCGCAACGGTCCGAGTTGTAGCTGCCGCATCGGTCGCCGCGGTAGTCGCCACAGCGATCCGAGTTGTAGCTTCCGCAACGGTCTGAGCGGTAGCTGCCGCAACGATCCGAGTTGTAGCTGCCGCAGCGGTCCGAGTTGTAGCTTCCGCAGCGGTCCGAATTGTAGCTGCCGTAACCGCCGGAGCGGTCGGAGCCGCATTTATCGCTGCCATTGTAGTCGCTGTACGACTTGCAGTTGTCGTCGCTATAGGACTTGTAGCTCTTGGAGCTGTAGTCCTGGTACGACTTCGAGTTGTAGTCCTTATACGACTTCGAGCTGTAGTCTTTGTACGACTTGGAACTCTTGTCGCTGTAAGACTTTGAACTGTAGCTGCCGCTCTTGTGGCTGTTGCTGGTCATCCGCTTGTTGTTGGTCTTGCCGCTGGTGTGGGGCATATTATGGGCCATGTTGTGACCGCTTCCCTTAACCAACGTGGGCTTGATCTGGTTCAGCGACACGCCAGCTTGGGGGTTGGTGGTAAGCGTGATGATGGCAATACCGGCGACGAGCGTGGGGACGGCCCCGAGAAGCATTTTCCGCAACATGGTAGAACTCCTTATTGGCTGTGGGTTTGTTTCGTGGGGGCCGACCTCCGACCTCCCACAGGGAGTTCAGCGTGGTGCGATTGCAAATGTTACAAGAAAAAGAATGGCCGGCGGCCGGGAGCGCGGCGACAGCCAGCGGCGAATCGAAACGGCAACGGCCGCCGGGAGACCGATAGCGGCGCGGTTTCGGCCTACTTCGCGGCGTCGAGAAAGAGAAACGGCAGCATGTCGATTACAAGGCTGTCGTTGTAGAAATACCGCGACCATTCGTGCTGCTTGCCGATCGTGCAACAGACATCGAGTTGCTCGATTTTCTGCGTGTCGAACGGGCCGCAAACGCCGACGTAGCCGAGCGCCTCGGCGCTCGAGCAGCGTTCCAGGTGCGGGTAAAGCTTAAGCGCGGAATCGCAACCGTTGTTCAGCAGCAACATCCTGTCCGCAAACGGAACGGCCTCGCCGTTGGGATGGCCAGGCGATATCCAATCGCAATCCTCGGCCGCGGCCAAGAGCACGGCCCGGACGGTTCGATGGGGCGCCTTCGCGTCGGCTGGCACTGTCAGACCGAGCAACTGCCCGCCACCAAGCAGGTGCAACGCCCCGGTTGCCACTCGGGCGCCGAGGCTATAACCAATCAAGCCAATCTTCGCATGGACGTCGATCCGTCCGATCAGCCAGGCGAGGTAATAGGCATCGACGTCGGAGCGATGAGCGTGCATCCGCGTCGTCCGCAACGGGTGCTTCCCCTGATCGGTCGGCCACGACCAGATCACAAATCGCAAACCCTGGTTTACCGCGGCGTGAGCCGCTAGACGGGCGTAAATGGTAAAACCCTGTTCGACGGCATCGTCGGCGCTATCGAAATTCCCGTGAACGTAGAAATCGGTCGCTGCGCTTGGATCGTCAGTCGCGAGAAACGCGGCAAGCGTCGAATCAGTCCAGCCGCCGTTGCCGTTATACTTCCAAAGCCGCAAGGCACGCGCAGCCCCATCGCTCGGGCAACCCAATTCGCGCGTGCTGATCAACCAGATTTGGTCGCGCTGGCGAAGATCGTTGCATTTCCTGGGGGCCGGCGTCGCCGGGCGCGACGTCGGTGATTTGATCGCGGGCGGATCGTCCGCGGTGCTCGCGGACGCCAACCGTCCGTAGCCGACGATCGTCGCGGCGACTGCAATGACAACGCAGCCGAGCAAGTGCTGACGCCGATCTTCGATGTTCATACTGAGCGGATTCAGGATTGCGGACCACCGGCTGCTGACGATCGCCTCGTAGGTATCTCATCGGCAGTTTTTTGAGCGGCCAGCCGACAGGCAGGCGGTCGACTTACAGGATGCCCGACCCCGCGGCCGAGAGATTCGTTGCATCCGTTTCAGACGGACGGATCAATGTAGCATTATTTCGACGCGCGGGCGTTGAATTCTGGCCACGGCCGGTTGCGGAAATTCAACATGTTTCATTTGCACTTCAGCGGATGTGTTGTAGAGTTGCTTGACCTACGGCTCGCCTGGTTCACGTTTTGGTTTCAAACGGAGATTACCGCCATGAAGAGGCTTCTGATCCTGACGGCTTTGGCGCTCATGACGTGCAGCGCGGCTGGTTGCGAGTGCTGCGGAGTGGGCGGCGGGGGGATGTTGCAAATGTTCCGCAGGAACCGTTGCAATTCCTGCAGTCCGTGCGAATCGTCGATCCCCTGCAGTTCGTGCTCGCCGGTGATGCAGTCGAGCGGCTGCGGCTGCGGCAATGGCGAGCCGGTGATGAGCGCCCCGAGCATCTCTCCGGGACCTGAATCGTACAGCATGTCGCACAAATAACGGCGCCCCAGCCTGGAGTTCAGCCCGAGACGGGACTTCGGACCAATGACCTGCCGCGGGCCGGTCGCGCGATCCTGATCGCGACCGCCCGTGGGAGGCCGAGGGAACTGGGAAATGAGTAGGGTATGAATTGCGCGAATTCAGTCTACAATGACTGGATTATCCGTCGCTCGCACCTCATGCCCAGCAGGTCGCCGTGTCTGATTCGACTCAGCCATTGCTCGAAGGTGCGCCGCTGCGCGAATGCGCTCCAGGAACGGGGGTCGCGCAGGTCCGGCTGAAGCCGCGTAAGGTCCGGCCCTTCTTCGGCCGGCATCCGTGGGTTCTCGACACTGCCATTGCCAGGATCGACGGTCATCCGGCGGACGGCGACGTCGTCGATTTGATCTCGGACAAGGGACGGTTCGTCGCCCGCGGGCTGTTCAACAGCCGAAGCCGAATCCGCGTGCGGCTCTATAGCTGGCTGGCCTCCGAGCCGCTCGACGATAGTTTCTGGCGGCGGCGACTGGAAGCGGCCATCGCCTTGCGTCGCAATCTTGGCTACACCGATCCAAACGGCGCGGCGCGGCTCGTCTTCAGCGAGGCCGATGGGCTAAGCGGCTTGATCGTCGATCGTTATGGGCCGTATCTGGCGATTCAAACGACGGCGCTAGCGATGGCCCAGCGGCTGGATCTGTTGACGCCGATGCTCGTTGAGTTGATTCAGCCGCGCGGGATTGTTGTTCGCAATGAGCGCGGTCTGGCGCAAACCGAAGGGATTCAAGTGGTGGAGGGGCGGCACTGGGGGCAGATGCCGGACGGGCCGGTCTTCATCGAAGAACATGGGCTGCGTTATGGCGTCGATTTACGAGAAGGGCAAAAGACGGGCTTCTATCTCGATCAGCGGGAGAATCGCCGAATTGCCGCCGGCTATTGCCGCGGGCGGCGCGTGCTCGATCTGTTCTGCTATAGCGGCGGATTTGGTCTCGGTGCTTTGGCGCTAGGAGGCGCGCGGGAAGTGCTTGCCGTCGATAGCAGCCAAAAGGCTCTGACGCTCGCGCGAGCTAACGCCGAATTGAACGGCGTGTCGAACATCCATTTTCAGGCCAGCGACGGATTTGAGATGCTCGATTCGCTGCGCGCTGCAGGCGAAAGATTCGGGGCAGTGATTCTCGATCCGCCGAAATTCGCCCGCAGCCGCGCAGCGCTCGACGACGCGCTGATGGCCTATCACCGCTTGAATCGCACGGCCGCCGAATTGCTCGAACCGGGCGGCATTCTTGTCACGTGCAGTTGCTCGGGGCACGTCACCCGCGAGGATTTTCTGCACATGCTCTCCGGCGTGGCCCAACGCTCCGGGCGCGATATTCAGGTGCTCGAACAGCGAGGCGCCGCCCCCGATCATCCGGTCGGCGCAAGCTGCCTGGAGACCGAATACCTCAAATGCTTCATCTGCCGCGTTGTGTAGCAAGCAGCCGTAGGGTGCGTCGAGTCCGCGAAGACGCGGCACGTCGCGCCGGTGCGTCAGCGCTGCGCTTGACGCACCCTACAATCTAGATCGTCAAGCCGAAGTGGTTCGTCTCTCAAAGCAATTGCGCAGGCAATCCGGCGAGACAAACGCCAGATTGGCCACTAGCATCATAAGCACCCAGCTCGTCATGCCCGTCAACAGCGCCGTTCCGATCCAAATCGGCAGCGACAGCCCCAAGAGCAGCGGCCGGGCCATTCTATTCCAAATCAAGAATGCGAAGCACAACTCGAAGAGCACGATAGCCAGCGTCCAGAGGTTAATCACATACATATGGTTCGCTAAGCCCGTCAGATCGAGCAGGCGCGACTCGGGTTTGACGATGAGCCCCCAAACGGCCCGTCCGGCCAACCACACCGGGCTCCTCAGTTTGGCCATCGCCATCATGAAATAAATCACTGAAAGGTGCACCTGCATCAGGCGAACGACGACGGTCGCCCCCCAACACTGTCTTGGCGCGGTTTCCGCGGCCGCTGTTTTGCGTCGATCTCTCCAAGAGTCGAGCGACAACGCCGCTCCACACGGCCCGAGGCAAAGATAAAACATCAACATGGCGACAATGTCGTCCACCGGACGAGCCAACATCGGTCCGCGATGAATTAGCGATAGCACGGCGAACAGGGCCACCACCGCCGTTACGCGCGTAAATAGACCCACGAGAAACAACGCCAGAGCCGCGGCGCCGATCCAAAAGAGCGCCCACAGCGACGACGTTGAATTCGCGTAGTCAAAGGCCGAAAAGACTTTTGCGTCGCGGAGGTGCAAGACGGCGTTTTCCGGCAGCAGTCCGTCCGGCCCGAACCAGCGTTCCAGGTCGGGAATGCAGCTCAGGTAAAGACCCAGGGCCACGATCGCCGTCAGCACCCGAATCATGCCGAGCGTGAACGGATCGCTCGGGGTAAACCAGAAACGGTTCCAGCTTTCGCCGAAGCGTCGCGCGAGCGTGTCGAAATAGGATCGAATTGCGGGCATATTATTTGTCGGCGGAGCGCGGCGCGGGTGCGGAGAGCGATTTCGTCGAGGTCCGCGGGCTCGGTTTCGGCTTCAGCTCGGCCTGTCGATGGGCGGGCGATGTCTCCGCCGCGGGCAGATTCTCGAAGAACGTCGGTCGATCATGATCCAGGACCACAACGCCGTCGATCGCGACGCCAAAATACCGCGCGTCGAATGGATTGCGTTCGCGCGGATCGTCGGAATCCAATTCAGTCAGGCTGATGCCCTGATGATAAACGCACCGTAGCGAGACCGATGTCGCGTCGTGATGTTGGCGAATCAATTGGCCGCCGATCCCTTCGAGAAGCTGTGTTTTGCGTTGCGTATCGATTTCCTCCGCTTCCGTGGCGGTTGCACGAGCGGCGTAGACCGCCACCGTTCGCGCGAGTTGCTGTTCGCGCTGCACGCGCTCGCTGGGCCAGGTCGATGGTTCGGGAATCACGATCGGCGGGTCGGCGCGTCCATTCGCATACTTGACCGTTGCTTCCAATCGATGGTCCCAATCCAACGGCAAATCGTTCATCAAGTGATAGTCGTAGCCGCGATCCAGCCAGAATTGAGCCAGGTACGGCCCGAGACCCGGTGTCTGTTGCTTGATGCTGCCGAGCAGAGCGGCCCTGGCAGTGCCAAAATCGCCATCGGTCATTACCGCCATGCCAACCGCGAACAGATGCACGAAGAGCAGCAACGATACGATCGTCCTGATGTTTTGGCTGGGTCCGCCGAAGAGATTTGAGGTCTCTTCGCGGTCGTTGGATGAATTCATGGCTTTTTGGGGCACTGGCCTCGGTCGGCTTTGAAGAGATGATGTCGAAGACGAAACCAGTGTAGTCACCATGCGACCCGCGAGGAAGTGGCGCAGCGGGCCACGCCGATTAACCATAGATCGGACCGCTTGAATCCGCCGCTCGACGCCGGCGGTTTCAGACTGTGCAGACGACATAACCGTTGCCACGAGAAAACGTGTTGCATGCCGCACCTCGGCTCGTGGCATTGGTCGATAAGATGATTCGATGAGCGCACCCTGCGCTCGGTCCGATCCGTCCGGGAATCCAAGCCATGCGAACGATGCGAGTCGCCCTGATTTCGTTGGCCACGATCGGCTTCGTCATTTTGAGCGAGGCGGCCGCCAGGGATCTGTTTGTCAACAATTCGGCCGGCGACGATTTGTTCGACGGCGGGTCGCCAACGAGCACCGGGGTTGGCCGGGGTCCGGTGCAGACCTTGCGGCAAGCGTTGTGGCTGGCGAACACTGGGGACCATGTTTCTCTGGCCAACACCGGCGAGCCGTATCGCGAATCGGTCACGCTATTTGGGGACAAGCACAGCGGTTATCCATCGCGCCCCTTCATCATCGACGGCAACGGCGCCAAACTCGATGGTTCACTGGGCGTGCCGCCCGAAGCTTGGCAGCACGACCACGACGACGTGTTTCGCTTTCGCCCCGAGCGGATGGCGTATCAACAGTTGTTTCTCGACGGACGCCCTGCGGTGCGCCGAAGCCTGACGTCGACGACGGGCGGCTTGCCGGAATTAAAACCGCTGGAGTGGGCCATGACCCGTGGACAAATTTATTTTCGTGTCGAGCCGGACCGACTCCCGGATCAATACAATCCCGCCGACACCAATTTGACCGTCGGGCTGACGCTCTACAAAGTCGAGCACGTGGCGATCGCCAATTTGTTCGTTCAGGGTTTTCAGCTTGACGGCATCAATTTGCAGGACGTGCGGTCCCCGTGCACGCTGACTCAAATCTCCGCCCGCGGCAACGGACGCAGCGGGATCGCGGTTTGCGGGGCATCGCGAGTCGCGATCGACGCCTGCTTGGCGGGCAACAATGGCCAGAGCCAACTTCATCTCGAGGGCCCGAGCGAAACCCACGTCGAGAATTGCGATCTCATCCCAAATACCGGCCCGAAATGGACCAGAGGGTCCGACAGCCGCTTGTTTGTTGACGGAAAGGCAACGGATGACAGGATGACAAGGTGAGCGTCACTCACCGAGATACGCATCTTTTATCCGCTGATCGGCCAGCAGTTGCCCCGCCGGGCCGGTCATGGTGATTTGACCGGTCTCCATTACGTAGCCGCGGTTGGCGAGTTTGAGGGCCATTCGGGCGTTTTGCTCGACGAGGAGCACGGCGATGCCGTCTTGATTCAGGCGGCGTATTACGTCGAAGATCTTGCTCGCGACCAGCGGGGCCAGGCCGAGCGACGGCTCATCGAGCAAGAGCAGCTTTGGCCGCCCCATGAGCGCGCGAGCGACGGCCAACATTTGTTGCTCGCCGCCCGATAAGGTTCCCCCTTGTTGCGCGGCGCGCTGGCGGAGGATCGGAAACAAATCGAAATTGTGCTCCAGATCTCGTCGAACGCCGTCATGGTCGCGGCGGGTGAAGGCGCCCATCTGAAGGTTTTCAAGCACAGTTAGCCGCGGGAATATCTTCCGCCCTTCCGGCGAGTGGCAAAGTCCGAGCCTGACGATCTCGTGCGCTGGAAGCGGATGGATTTCGCGGCCATTGAACCGCACGCGGCCGGATCGAATGCGGTTCAGGCCGGAGATCGCCATGAGCGTTGTCGTTTTGCCCGCGCCATTGGCCCCGATCATCGCGACGATCTCCCCCTCACGGACCTCGACCGAAATGCCTTTGAGCACTTCGATCGGCCCGTAGCCGGAATGCAAGTTTTCGATTTCGAGCAGTGGCATTGCGAGGGAGCGGTGGGGTGAGAGGCGAGGGAAGTACGATTCACAAGGCAATCCTCATTCAGTTGAGCCGCTTTCTTCCTTTCCGAGATAGGCCTCGATCACCTTCGGATTGGAGCGGACTTCGGCCGGAGTTCCTTCTGCGATTTTGACGCCGTGGTCGAGCACAGCCAAACAATCGGAAATGCCCATGACCACCTTCATGTGATGCTCGATCAGCAGCACCGTCACGCCGCTATCGCGAATCCGCTTGATGAGCTTCATCAGTTCGGCTGACTCGGTTGGGTTCATTCCGGCCGCCGGCTCGTCGAGCAGCAGCAATTGCGGCTTGAGTGCCAATGCCCGAGCGATTTCCAATCGCCGCTGATCGCCATAGGCCAGCGACCCGGCGAGCGCACCGGCCTTCTCCTGTAATCCAACGAACCCCAGCCCGTCGAACGCGCGGCGCACCGATTCGGTTCGTCGGGCGATGCGGTCGACGGCCACCTGAACGTTTTCCAGCACGGTCATGCTCGTGAACAGGCGGATATTCTGAAACGTCCGGGCGATTCCACCCGCGGCGATCACATCCGGCGTGCGGCGGGCGCGGTTCCAAACTACGTATGTTCCAGCCGTTGCCACGATCAAGCCTGCGACAAAAGCAATCCACTCGACGCGCAGTTGGGATTGGCGGGCGCGAGCGACGTCGGCGAGCATGTCCGAATCGGCCGCGATTCGCCAGCGGTCGGCCGCATTTGGCAATGATTCAAGCGAAGTCGCGCCCGCAACGACGGGGTCGAGCAACGAAGCCAATTGGCGAGCATCGCTCCGTCGCTTGGCAACGCCAAAAACTGGTCGCGAATCATTCCAGGGAACCACGGCCCAATTTGTTCCCTTTCGTTCGACCGCAAGATCCCCGCGCAAATACCCACAGAAATCATGCCAGGCCTCGGTCGAAGAAAACGGCGCCGACCGATCTTGAAGATTTCGTTTGATGGTCGCCCGCCAAAGCGCGTTGACATCGACACTAACCAAAAGGGCCGCAAAGCTCGTCAGGATTCCGACGGTACCGCACAGCAAAAGCGTTTTCAAACTAAAAGGACGACGCAGCTCGTGGCCCTTGAACTCGATCTTACCTTCGGTGGGAGTGTAGATGCCCGTGATCGCATTGAAGACCGTGGTCTTGCCGGCGCCATTCGGGCCGATTACGGAAAAGATCGAACCGACCGGCACTTCGAGGTCCAGATCGCAGACGGCGGTCAGCCCGCCGAACCGCATCGTCAATTTGTCGATTTTGAGCAATGCCATGCGAAGTTTGACCGCTACTTTGCGTGCCCCATATCGCCAATCTCGTGATCCGTCGTGCTGAATTCATGTTGCACTCTCCGCGACGGGAGCAGGCCTTCTGGCCGGAAGCGCACGATGAGGATCAACACCAGGCCGAAGATCATCAGTTTCCAGTTGCTGAACGTCAGCAAATACTGAATCTTTCCGACGGAGGCCCCATGCGGAGGAAAGCTAGCCGGAAAACCTGTCGAAAACCAATCCACGACGCGATCTCTGAAGCCTTGCACCCACTGGTCGAGCAACCCAGCGACGATGTATTCGTAGCCTTGCAAGAGCAAGACTCCGAGCAGCACACCGCGAATGCTCCCCAGCCCGCCGAGGATGATGCAGCACAGGGCTGTGATTGAAAGCGGGAAGCCATACTCGTGGGGATTGGCCGTATTGGTGAGCTTGGTCGCGAACAGACAGCCAGCCGCGCCGGCCAGAGCGGCGCTGAGCGCGAATGCCGAAAGCTTGACGCGCGGGGCGTTGATCGCCATGCACGTGGCAGCCAATTCATCCTCGCGAATCGCAACCCAGGCCCGGCCCAATCGCGATCGCTCGAGGTGTCTCAAGAACAGCACGATCCCGACAAGGATCGCCAGCGCAAGGTAGTAGAAGAGGCGGTAGTCGGCGAAGTCGGGACCCAGCTTCAATGCCTTGAGAACGCCTACCGCCGCCGCGGGCACTTTGGGAGGCGGCAGCGGGCCGAGCGACTGCATGCCGTTGGTGATTTCTTCAAGATTCCGCAAGGCGACCTTCACAACCTCGCCGAAGCCTAGGGTCACGAGGGCGAGATAATCGCCTCGCAGCCGCAGCGTCGGCGCGCCGAGCACCAATCCCGCGATCGCAGCCCCGATCGTTGCGAAGAGCAGTGCCGGCGCAAAACCGACGTGAAAGGGATTGGTGCCGAGCATCAAGATTCCAGCGATGTAGGCCCCGATGCCGTAGAACGCGCCGATTCCCAAGTGCAACAGCCCCGTATAGCCGACGACCACATTCAGCCCGAGGGCGAGGATCGCAAAGACAAACAGGTCCGTGAATCGATCGCCGATGGCGCTGCTCACCGCCCACGGCAGGCACACGAGCGCAATGAGTGCGACGACCTCTGCGATCTGCGCGGTCGGCCATTGCTTCCGCAGCCCCGGTGAATCGTTCAGCGCCGGTCCACTCATACTTTTTCCCTCGTTCGCTCGCCAAGCAAACCAGATGGTCGGAATACGAGAATCAGAATCAAGATTCCAAAAATCAGCGCGTCGGCCCAATGCTCGCTGACATAGGCGCTCCCCAGCGACCGAACCAGGCCGATCACTATCCCGCCGAGCACTGCTCCAGGAATATTGCCAATCCCGCCGAGCACCGCGGCGGTGAAGGCGTAGAGGCCGTTTTGATATCCCATCTGGAATCCAATCGTATTGATATACAGGCCGTAGATCACGCTGGCCACGCCTCCCAAACCGCCGCCGATCAAGAAGGTCGCGCCAATCACTCGATCGACGTTGATCCCCATCAATTGAGCGGCGACCGGGTTCTGGGCCGTGGCGCGCATCGCGCGGCCGAGCCGGGTCCGTTTCACCAACAGGGTCAATGCAATCATGATCGGCACGACGATGGCGACGAGCAACAGATCCTTAGCCGTCAATTGCAAAGCGGAGTTGCCCAGCAGATTCCGCCCGGAGACAAGGCTGGGAAAGCTCAGGTCCGCCGGCCCGCCCCAGAACTCGCCGAGGTTCATGAAGATGAACGACACGCCGATCGCGGACACCAGGGGGGCCAATTTCGGAGCATTTCGGAGCGGTTTGTAGACGAGCCGATCGACTGTCCAATTCAAGCCCGCGCAAAACAGCGGAACCAGAACTAGCAACAAGCCGATCCCTGCAATCGTTGCGGCCGCTCCGGCATGTTCCAAATCGAGCCAGCCTACCAGCGTCCAGGCGAAGAACGCCCCAAGCATGAACAAATCGCCATGGGCAAAATTAATCAACCCGATGATCCCGTAGACCATCGTGTATCCCAGTGCGATCAACGCGACGAGCGCTCCAAACGTCAAACCGTTCAGGCACTGTTGGAGAAGGAAAGCATTCTGCGGCAGATAAACCGCCAGCCCGCAGCCCGTCGCGAGCAAGCCGGCGGCGTAAAACAGTGTTCGCGACGAGAATTGACGACGACGATTCTGTTTGTTCTCGACCTGTGGCACGGCGACAAGATCACTGTCCGAGCATTTTGACGAACTTGAATTTGCCGTCGTGAACGAGATTACCGCTCAGCTTTTTCAAGGTCGTATCGCCGTTCTCATCGAACGACCAGGTGCCCAGCGCGCCGTGAAAATCCTTGATTCCCAGACCGGCGGCCACAATCGCCGCCCGGTCTTTCTTCCCGGCTCGGCGAATCGCCGCCAATGCGACCTTGCCTGCCTCGTAGCCGTAAATCGCATACGCTTCCGGCAACCGTCCGAATCGTTTTTGGTAGGCGTCGACAAACTCTTTCGCCGGTTTGTTCTTTTCAATGAACTCTTTGTCGGCGTTTTCAAATGCTTCGGCCGGTAGACCACCGAAGGTGACGTAGCAGCGATCGTTGACGTTTTCCGGTCCGGCGGCTTCGATAAACGCGGCTTCCATGCACCCGTCGGGAACCATCAACTTGGCGCTCATTCCGACCGCCACCAGGTCTTTGGCGATCTGTCCTCCCTTGGTTTGCGTCGTGCCGCCGAAATAAACCAGATCGGGATTCTTCGACTTGATCGTGGTCGTCAAAGAACGAAACTCGAGCGCCTTGGCATCGATGCTGTCGTGCCCCACGACAGTCAACCCGATCTCGTCGCAGCGGTCCGCGAACAGTTTCGCGAGTCCTCGGCCGTAAACCTCGTTGTCATCGAGCACGAAGACTCTCTTGACTCCCAACTCCTTCGCCCAATCGGCGCCGAGCGGGCCCTGCAAATCGTCGGTGGGCACCACGCGCACGTAGTTCAACTTACCCGTCGGCCGATAAACTCCCGGCTCGCTCGGATTGTCGGGATTGGGCTTGGTGAGCCAGACCGCCGTGTTGGCGGGGCTGATCATCAACAGGCCGGCCAGATTCAGGATCGGCATCGAAATCTTAGCAGCGCCCGAATTGTAGGGGCCAATCAGGACCATCACGTTGGGATCGGCGGCGGCAGCCTTGGCGTTGGCCGCTTCCTGCTCCTGGGTCCATTCGCCCGCTGAGGCGGTGGCGTCGTCCATGTCGCGATAGTCGATCTGAAGGTCGCCGACGCGGCTGTTCACCTCGTCGAGCGCCATGCGTATCCCGTTGACAATCGTGTCGGTCTGCTGCCGGGCATTGCCGGTGCGGGGAAGGCTCGAGACGATTGTGATCTTCGTCGGGTCGCCACCAGTGGGCGTTTCCGAAATCTTGGCATTGTTGTCCGTTTTGCTCGAATCGATCGACGCACTGCTGGTTGCGATCGATCCGCTAGACGCCTGAGCGCCGCCGGGATTCTTGGATTGCGCATCGCCGCACCCGGCGGGCGCCATTGCCACGGCCAGAAGCGTCAATTCAAGCCAAATCAACCTGCGGAAATCCATCGACTCACCTTTCGAATGCGCTGTGACCATCGGCCCGCATTCTATGGTCCGCGGCGGGAAACAGTCAATCAGCCGACATTCACTCTTCGGCGGTGTCGATCAAATTCGATTGTTTGACCGTGGCTGCCCCTTCTTCGATGGCCAGAATCGCGGCCGCCGACTCGGATGGCGGAAGCAATTCGACCCGCTGCAATTTGCGCGTCGTGTGGTCGAGTTGCTGCATGTCGGGGATCTCCTTATCGCCGCTGGCAGCACCTAGATCGCGAAATTTACGGGCGCTGGAGAGCACGCGAGTCTCAAGGGTCCCGACCGATTCGTTATAGGCCCTGACCGCTCCGTCCAAACTTCGGCCGAGCTTGATCAGATGGTCGCCGAGCGTCGATAAACGATCGTACAGCGTCTTTCCAAGCGTGCTGATCTCTTCTGCATTGCGTGCGAGCCGTTCCTGCCGCCAGCCCAACGCAATCGCCCGCAAAAGCGTGATGAGCGACATCGGCGTGGCAATCATCACCCGCTGTTCGACGGCCGCCTCGATCAACGTCGGGTCTTGCTCGCGCGCGGCATCGTAGAACGATTCGCCAGGGAGAAACAGGATCACGAAATCAACCGGCGACTGGAACTGTTCCCAGTACGATTTCTTGCTGAGGCTGGCGACGTGGGCCTGCACTTGGCGGGCGTGCTCCTTCATCTTCTGCTGGCGCAATGAATCGTCCGTCATATCAAGCGCTTCCAGATAAGCCGCCAGGGGCGCCTTGGCATCGACGACGAT
This sequence comes from Pirellulales bacterium, assembly GCA_035939775.1. Classification (NCBI taxonomy): domain Bacteria; kingdom Pseudomonadati; phylum Planctomycetota; class Planctomycetia; order Pirellulales; species Pirellulales bacterium. The sequence continues at coordinate 68,586 of DASZFO010000354.1, forward strand.
ATTCACCCCTCCCGGCAGATGCACGACCATGTCGGGGCGCAAGCGACCCTCTTCGGTCGTCTCGCTGACTTGCTCGTGGAAGTCGCAATGTTCAAGCATTCCTGCCAGCTCGACGACCCGCTTCAACTGAATCTCGCCCCAGCGGCCGCGGATGTTTGGCGCTCGCAGGGCCTTGACGAGGCCGGCGGTTTCAGCGCGAAGTTGCTTCTCGTTCTCGACGAGCGATTGAATCTGCTGGGTCAGGCCGGCGTAAGCGCCGGCTCGATTCTTTTCCAAGTCCTGAATCTTGGCGTCTACCTTTTCGAGCGACAACTTGACCGGCTCGACGATCGCGCCGATTGCCTGCTGCCGCTTATCGAGATCTCCTTTCGCGGATTCTTGAAACGATTCGAGAGCGGTCTTCGCTAGATTCAGAAACGACTGATTGTTGCTGGAAAGCGCCTCGGCGGCGAGGGCCTTGAACGCGTTGGTAAGTTTTTGCTCCGCTTCGCTCAACATCGCGAGTTTCTCGGCGGCCTGCTCCCGCTCCTTTTGCAGCGTCGTTGCCAACAACACTCTTTCTTGAGCCAGGCCCGTCAGCTTCTGCTGTGCATCGAGGTAAAGCTCGTTTGCCCGCTCGGCCGCCGTTCTGATCTCGACGATGGTTTGTTCTCGTCCTTCGAGCCGTTCGACGAGCGTCGCCCGCTCCGCCTCAACGGCGCCGCGGGCTCGATCGGCCGCCTGCTCGATCTTCCCGCGCAGCATGATCCAGGTCCCCGCAGCCCCCAGCGCGATTCCGACCAACAGCAGCAGAATTGGCAACGCGTCGTTCATTGTGAACACCAGTCCATTTTTGGAATCTCACTCCGCCTTTTCCAACCGGCGAATTTCCCAATTGGTCAATTGTTCCTGGATGTGCTCCCAACTGAGCTGGATGTGTGGTCGTTTTCCAAGCGACGCCACGGCCTCCTCATCGCGGTTGCCGGGCCCGCACGAGCGCTCGATCTCGTCTTCGATGACGGCGAGCCAATCCGGCAGATCGAGCCCAGCGCCAGTCGGTTCCCTGGCCAATTCGCTGGCCTCGGATTCCAGAATGGAAAAGGTCTTCGGCGGCAATCCGCGGCGCGCTTCCTCGGCGGCTGGCCGGACTAGCGCCCGCACGCGATCGATGGCCAGCGGCCGAATGAAACGCTCTCCTAAACGGTCGGCGACGGTTGAAAGCCGCATCCCGTACTTCTTCTGCAGCTCTGCCAATCGCCGCAATTGCTGATCGGCAGTCGCACTCGTCTCCTTGGCCATGGCGCGGCACCACAAGCGTGCTGCCGCATCGTGCCCGCGGCGGACGAGGACTTCGTGCACCATCGTCACCGGCCGCAAATTCCAATGAATCCGATCATAGGCCGCCTTCACGCGGAGAAAATCCAGAAGCGTGTAGAGCAATTCACCTTGGTCGGATTGCGTGGTCGTGGCGTTGTAGTCGCGATACTCTGCGTAATTCTCCATGACCGCTTCGATCACGATCCCCAGATGCCGGCGGGCTTGATTGCGCGGCAAACGGTTATCGAGGTCGGCGATCAGCCGCAGATTCTCCTGCGCTTCGGGATCGGTTGACAATTGTTCGAGCCAAGCGTCGATGCCCTGATGCATGATGGCCCGCAGGTTGCCAAAACCAAAGAAAGACTGAGTGAACACATCGCGACCGTAGTGCTCGATAAATGCGACGAGTTCGTTCCAATCCTTTTCGCTCGCTACTTTTTCCAGCGCCGAAAGCCGTAGCGTATGGCTGTGCGATCCCCATTGCGGCAATAGCGATTCAGTGACCTGTTGCAGGCAATCGATCAGATCGGCATCGCTCGAGTCTTCGTCAGAGTCGGCGGTCGACGACCTTGGCTCGTTGCCGATCGACCAGCCGGCCGACGAATCGACGACTGTTTCCACAATCGCTTTGAATCCGATTTCGAACAAACGGTCAAACTCGGTGACGGCGCCGGGACCGAGTGGATGATCGCGTTCCATCGCGCGCGCCGTCTGAATGAGTTGACAGGTCTCGCGCAGCATGCCGAGTCGCGGAAGTCGGCTCAGCAACTCGCGGAACATTTGCTGCAAACCGCGCACGCTGGCAATTTTCTCGGGTTCGCCCCCTTTTGCCAGTCGCACGTAAAGCAGCGGTTGCTGGCGTATCGCGGCCAGGAAGGGCGCCCAATAACGCCGTGCGGCCGCTTCATCGGCCACGAGCGCCGCCTCCCAAAGTTGGCTTAGCGGATCGTCCTCCGAGGCTGTCTCTCTGCTCCGCAGTTCCCCCGCCGTGCGCGCCCTGTCGCGTGACGAGATCGCGGCGGTTAGAAATTGCGTCGCGTCGTCCATTGCGAGGCACGTGGCAATGATCTTCTCGGAGAGCGCTTCCTTCGCGCTCATCCGACGATCGAACTCGAGCAGCGATTCGTAACCCGACGTGGGGTGCGGAATCGATTGTGACGCCACGTCGGCGGCCAAGTGACTGAGCCGTCGACCGTTTTGCTTCGCTCGCTCGCGCCAACCGGCAAGCGAATCGCCGAGCGCCAATTTCGCGGCGCCAAGCGACAACTCCGTTACCGCCACTTGTTTCCAGAGCTGGGCCAAGGTGCTCAGGAAAGCCAGCCGCCGCGCCAGCCGATTCGATTCCCCGTCGAATTCATAGTCGGTTGATTGTCCGCCGCTTTCGAGCATGCTCCCCTCAACGCCGTCGGCCGTGCTGTCGCGATAGACCATTTCGTCGTAGGCAGCGCGGTAAACGTCGTCCTTATTTTCGTCGTCGTTCGGCAGGTCAAAGTCGGCCTGAGCCGCGTCCTCACTCGCCTCGCGGGGGGACGCGGCCGATTCCATTTCTGGCACCTCCCAATAAGTCTCCGCATTGGCTTCAAGAAAATCGAAGAACCGACCAACCAATCGGCAACCGTTGCCGGCCGCGGGCGACCGCGCCGGTTGTTTCCGCCCGCATTGAATTTCGTCTGGTTGTGCCGCGGCAAGGGCCATTTGCATCCACCGCAGCGCCAGCGCATGAAACGAATGCGGTCCCTCCTCAAGCCGCACGCGTTCGGCATGTCCGATCCAATGGACGAGCAGGGCCATCGACGCCGAAAGGTCCTGCTTTTCCAGGAGCGCTTCGACAACCCAGGCATAGGCCTGCGGCGAATCGAACTCTTCGACGTGCGGCCTCCAGAAATTGAGATCGCCGCCGCTCGCTCCCGCCCTGTGCCACGCGGAGAGCGCGTCGGCCACCTTCTTTGCCGCGGAATAGGCCTCGCGACCGGAAACCCAGCGCAGGCCCGAGATCGCCGCACTGGCGAATTGGTCCCACCATTCGGCTAGTCTGAGGATATCTTGGGGAAGTCTGCCGAGCACTGCCACGTCTTGACCGGCCGCGGCGTGGTGCCAAAGTCGAGCCTGAGCATTGAAGACCTGCTCCATCAATTCGAGCAATTCGTCGACGCGCGGATCGGGAATGCTGTTTTCCACGGCTGGAAACAGGCTGAATTGCCCGCCGAAACCGAGAATGTTCCAAGGATCGACGATCGCTCCGCATTCGATCCCGCGATGCAATAAATCTTCGATTTGCGTGAGGCAGGCCATCCCTTCGGGTAGCCGGCCGCGCTCGGCCGCTCGATGGGCGGCGGTCACCAGGCAATGGATCTGGCAAACGATCCGCGCCGAAACGGCTGGCACGATTTGCACCTGCCGCAGCGCCGCGCCGGGAAAGCCGAGCCGCGCGAATAACTGAGCCAAATGAACATGCTGCATCTGCAGCGCGCGCCGCCGCGACAATTGGGCGTTCAAATGCTGCCGCGCCGCGGCGAACGGCTGATGCAGCGCCGCCGCTTCGGCGCGGAGCCGGTCTCCATGCGAGCCGCCAAGCCGCTGGAAAATATCTCGGTAAAACGCGTCGCGATAGGCCGCGATCTGCGGCAACAGAGTGCCGAGCGTGACCGAAGAATCGTGAGCCTGCGGGCTGTTGCCGCTCGTGCCGGAGGCCATTAAGATAATCCCCGCCAGAACGGTCGCCGCCTCGAACAACAACTCGTCGCGCGGCACCGATCCGGCTGCCTCGACCCGCTCCAACAAGGCATCGAGCGTGACCTGTTGCAATACGAACCGCCGGTAGCGTCCCTGGCGATCGAGATGATGTGGGTCCCATTGACCGAAATGGTAATTCGGCCGCTTGTTGACCGGATGGTTGAAATCGTAAGCGCGTGGGTCGAGCGCCAGTTCGTCGAGCAGGGCCGGATCGAACCAGGCCGCTTCGAGCACGCTTTGATCGGTGCACCGCAGAAGATCGAGCGCCATGGCCACCACGTGATGATAGCGCCCGACCGCCACGCCGGCGCCGGCGATAAACAGCGGCACCGGTCGGACCCGCTCGTGCGGATACGGTTCGATCCTCTGAGACGAGTGCAGCACGGCGACCGGCCGATGGCCGATAAAGTCGTTAAGCCGCAACAGCGCGCCGGCGACAATTCGCTCGGTCTCGTCCCAGGGAGGCCCTTCCGCCAATACCGCCTCCGCCACGCGGCCGACGAAGAACGGTCGCAGCAAATCGCCGTCCGGTAGGTGAAACAGCAGATCGCGATGGTGCTCGTGATAGGCAGGCAACACGTGCTCGAAGACCAACCGCAGCAAGCTCCTGGCTTGCTCGGGATCGGCAAACGGCGCGGAATGGCCCGTCAAGGCGGTCAACTCTTCCGTCAGGCGGCGATACAGAACATTCGCCGATTCGCCGGAGGGCGTTCCGGCGTTCTCGATCGATTCGAACAGCACGTTCAGATTGCGAAGAAACCGCGGGTCCGGCGTGCCGGACGAGAAATTCAGGTAGCCCAACACCTCCTGCCAGATTTCCGTTCCATTCGCGGCCGGGTGATGGTCTACCATAGAATTTGTTATGCGAGAAAAGCCGCTCCGACGCAACCCGTGATCGTCCATGGATCGCCGATCGCACTACGCGAGAAATAGTTACCAAAACGCCCGGCCGGTGATTATGATGAAGGGGCTTGCTTTTCGCTGGATTTTCTACGAACCCTTACAAAACTGCCTGGAAGAAAGGGGACAGTCCCCTTTTGTTCCCGACCATCGTGGCGATGGTGCCCGCTCCACAAAAGGGGACAGTCCCCGGCGTTTTGTGCCTCCTTGGTGCAGGTGCTGACATGCGGATGAGAAGCGGATTGCCGCGTTATTGCGCGGGCCTGTTATTGCCGATCGGGTTATTAGTCTGCGGGGCTTGGCGCACGGCGCGGGCTGTTGAGGCGGTCGACCTGGTCGTGCCGCAGATGACCGCCGAGCGGCATGGATTGACGCGGGCGTGGTTTACGCAGATCCCCGGCGCCGGAGGCCGCGCGCACGTTACGCACGTCGTGCAGGACGACGGGATGCTCTTCGTCCAGACGAGTTCGGCGATGCTGTTCGCGATCGACGCCGAGACGGGGAGGGTCGTTTGGTCGGCGCAGGTGGGCGAGCCAAACCGTCCCACGCTGCGCCCTGGGGCGAATGGCCGGGCGCCGGCCGAAACGAATGAAAACGCGGCGGTCGAAAAGCTCTTCGACAAGGTCGATGCCAGCAGCGAACGAGAGATCGCGAAGCGGCACGACAAGGTCGTCGCCGTCTGCAACGGTTCGACGCTTTTTCTGCTCAATCGGTCCGACGGCAGCGTCTACATCGATCCCACGAACAACATCCAGTGGAAGGTCTTACTTCCCGGCACGCCCGAGGCTGGTCCGCTGGTGACTGACGACTCGGTCTATGTGCCGATCGTCAACGGTCCGGTCGAGGTTTATCCAATCACCGACTCGGGGCGACCGTTGAAGATGCTTTCGACCTCAGGACACAGCGAAGCCCCGCCGGTGCAGGTCGTCGATCGAATCGCGTGGGCGACGGACAAGGGAGTGCTTCAAATCTCGCAGCTCAAGACCTTGACGATCGAGCATCGCATCGAGACGACCGGACCGATCACCGCCAGGCTGACCGGCTTTGCGACGAAGATCTTCGCCGGCTCGATCGATGGCTATCTCTATTGCGTCGATGCGACAACCGGCGAGGTTGAATGGAAGCTCACGGCCGGCTCATCGATCCGCGAAAGTCCAGTTGCGATTCCTGATCCGCACATGGGAGCGGCGTCGCGCGGCGCGGTCTTTGCCGTGGCGGATGACGGAGGGATGTTCCGGACTTCGATGGTCGATGGGCATCAAGACTGGTTCAATCCCTCGCCGCGACATTTTCTTGCGGTCAGCCCGACGAAGGTATACGCGCTCGATGCCTTCGGGCACATGCTCGTTTTGAATGCCATGACTGGGGCTACGATCGACTCCGTGCCGATGCCTGAGGCGGTGCTGCCGGTGTTGAACAATCATACCGATCGGGTGATTCTTAGCAGCGATGTCGGCCTGTTGCAATGTCTGCGTGAGCCGGAATTGACCGAACCGCGAAATTATGTCGCGCACAAGGTCGAGAAGCCCGCCGAGGCCGCCGCAGTTGCCAAGCAGAAACCGAAGTCCGCTGCCGAGCCCGACAAGTCGAAGGCCGCGCCGAAGTCGGCGCCGTCGGCCGACGAAGCACCGCTGCCGACCGACGCGGCGGCGCCTGCCCCTAAGGAAAAGGCACCGGCGCCGAAGGCTGCGAGATAGGCCGCAACGCGACTCAACGGCCGACTGGGTGCGCCGCTGAAAATCGTCGAATGAACGGTTCATCCGTCACGAGATCATCTCGCGGACGAGGATTTCTCCCTTGCCAAGGCGCAGCAGATCGCCGTGGTAGGAGAGATACTCGCTGTCGAGGAATTGGTCGGCGCCGGTCATGCCAATGCGACACACGTAGTTAAGCAGCAGCCGCATGAATTGGGGCCGCCAACGGTTGGCTCGACGAAATGTCAGGGGCAGTTCGGCCGGCGCCGTGAAAAGGCCAATGGTTCCGCGACGCATGCCGAGTCCCGGCCGCGGCCCGCACCGGCCAAAGACCAGGGCCGTGCCAGCCACCATATTCAGTCCGAGGGAGTCGCCTGCTGCGCCGCCGACCACGATCAGCCCGCGCCGCATGGCGCGGCCAACCTCGTCGCCGGCATTCCCAGCGATGAGCAATTCTCCCCCCGACATACCGCGTCGCGCCGCTGCGGGGGATCCGCCGGCGAAATCGCCCGCATTTCCGGCAACGTGAATCCTCCCGCCGCGCATCTCGCGGCCTAGCCAGTCGCCGGCGTGGCCCATCACGTGGATTTTTCCGCCGCTCATTTCCGCTCCCAGTTGGCGGCCGACGTCGCCTTCGACGCGGATCGTTCCGCTCGTCATTCCCGCGCCGATCGCGTGGACACGCGATAGATCGCCGACGAGATCGATTTCTGCATCGGACGGATCGCCGGAGACCGCAAACAGCTCCGCCAAGGGCATACGGTGATTACCGACGAGGACCTCGCGCCGCTCGATTTCCTCGAGTCGTTGGTCGCGCGCCCACTCGGGCGTTATCCCGGCGAGGTCCACCGGGAGCGTCAGTTCGGCGCGATGTTCGAAGCGAAGCGGCATGTTAGGACCCGGAACGACTATCGCGGTTCTCCGCAGGCAATCGTTGCATGTTCTCCGAGGTATGCATCGGCGACAGCGTAATTCCGAAATCGAATCGAATAATGTTCGTCGAACCAGCGGCCGATGTGCGGCACAAGCGCTGCGTCAAAGTCCGGCTCGACATGCAATGTCTTGCCGAAAACTTCGCGGCGAAGTTCCCCGTATTCGACGATGACTTCGCCCGCTTTGATCACATGCCGCGGCAGTTGGAACATCCGTTCGATATCATCGTCCGGGGCGTAAATCGTAATATCCGCGTCCGCGCCGGGCGCCAAGTGCCCCTTATGCGCCAATCCGAGCAGCCTCGCCGGCGCAGCCCTTGTGATGATGCAAATCTCGCCGAGCGTGTACTCCCTGTCGAGATGCGACAAGAGCGATCGCTCGCGGACAACGGGATGAACGGCTCGCAGCGCGTCGACGCGGGAGCCGCGATCCATCAGAAAGCGAATAATCCGCGGATAGGCGAGAAACGAGCCACCGTTGGGGTGATCGGTGCTCAGGGCGATCCGCCACGGATCGCGGGCCAAGAGGAACCATTCCAGGCCAATCGCCCATTGCCAGGCATTGATCAGGTTTTTGTTCTTATACTCGATCGGCACGATGCCGCAGCCGGTCTCGCATTCGATGTCGTGGCTGTACCATTGCCGGCCGTGGAGGCGGCTCAGAAAATGTCCGACTGCGCTGTCGGCAGTCATGCTCGTCGTGCGCCCGAAGACAACCTGGCCGACGTCGAGCGATAGGTTCGCCTGCGAGTTGAAGTAATCGGCGAGCGGTTCGACCTGTGAGCAAAACGTCGTGGGCTCTTCCGGACGGCCGCCGTAGCTGTGGAACTGAATATGCGCGAGATGAGCCGAACGGCCTTCGAGGCTCCGCATCGTCTCGAGGGTCGTCGACCAGTTTCCGGGCATTCCCAAGTTGTTCGCGTGGATGTGCAACGGATGCGGCAGTCGAAGTTCGGCGGCCGCTTGCGCGATAGCGGCGATGATCTGACGCGGCGAAATATCGAAGCCCGCCAGCTTTTCATCGAGGTCCGCAAGCGGGGCATTGCGTCCAGCCTTCCATGCCGCGACGCCGCCCGGATTGACGAGCTTGGGGGCGAAGCCCTTCGCGGCGCCGAGCAGCCACGCGATCAATCCCTTGACGCGCTGCGGCTCGCCGTCGCGGATCGCTTCGAGCAGATATTGGTTGTTGCCGATCAAGATGAAGCAACCCTTATCGATGCAAGGGGTGTCGGCTAGTTCGAGATGGGCGTGGCGTGCCGTGAGAGGAGCGATCGCGGCGTCGAAGGCAGTCGTGTAGCCTAGGCCGGCGTATCGGTGGCCGGTGATGAACGTGGTTGGGGTGCTACCGAGCGCGCCCGCTCCCGATTCGTCCGCGCGGAGAAGCGACGGCCGATCCGCCGCCGAAAGCATTCGCCGCGCGGCATTCACTTTTGGGCCCGCAATGTGGCAGTGCATGTCGACGCCGCCGGGCATGACGACAAGACCCGCGGCGTCGAGCGTTCGTTCCGGCCGAGCCGCGGGATCGCTTGGCGGCACCACGATTCGCGCGCCGTCGATCCATAGATCGCGCACGGCGCCATCGATTCCATTGGCCGGATCGTAAAGCGTTCCGCCGGTGATTTTGAACAGCGATGATCGCATGGCCACGAATCAGATGTGTTGAGTTCCGCGGAGCGCCGCCGCCAGCCGGCGAAGACCTTCGTAATCCGTCGGGCCGCGCGCCGGAACGACCGGACGAAGCGCGAGCGGCACCCCATCCATGCGAAAGACCGTCCCGCCGGATTCAACTCCGATGGTCGCTATCGGGATCGCGACTTGCGCGGCCTTCATCGTCGGCGTGTCTTGCCAATCGAGCGCGATCGTCGGGATTGCATGGAAGCGCTCTTTTGCAGCGGAATTCCAGTGGCTAAGCGGGTCGTCGCAAATCACGAGCGCAGCGTCGATTTCGCCCGATGCGAGTAGGCGTTCCGCGGTGAATTCATCCGGATTCGAGCGGGGGCCGCTATGCGAAAAGTCGATTGCAGTCGGATGACCGGTTCGCCAAGCCAGCACATTTTCCGCGCCGACGACATTTCCACCTGATCGCAAACCAAGCGAGACGAAGCGCGTGTGCAGATTGAGGTCGCAGACCAGGGCCGCTAGCGCTCCGCACAGCCGTCGCGCCGCCGGAGAATCATTCGACTCAGCGGCAATCAAAACGCCGAATCGCGCATTCTTCATCCTCTCCAGCAACACTTGCCAGACGGGCAACGACACGCCGGTTCGTTCGACGATCATTGCCGCATCCAAATTGATGCCTTTGGCGATCGCTCGAATGACGGCAGCCGCCTCAAAATCCGAACCCGCGCGAATCACAATTCGCCGATGAGCGATCGCGGAGGTCGCGCTGGCTCGCGAATCGACGACGATCAGTTGCGATTGAGGCGAAATCGGACCGTAGCGCTCGAAGAATCGCGGATGCGTCGTGATCGGATCGACGCCCCAGGCGACGATCAGATCGGCGCGGTTGCGAATTTCGCCCAATGTGCATGTGACTTCACCTATGGTCTGCAACGCGGCGAGGGATCCGCGGCTGGCCGGCGTGTCGATCACCCCACGGACTAACTCGGCGATCTCGACCGCGGCCGCCTGGGCATCGCATGTCGCGCGGCTCAGGCCGTAAATGAGCGGATAGCGAGCCGCGATGAGCATTTCCGCAGCCTGGCCCAAGGCGTCTTCGTAGCTGGCCGCGCTGCCGCGAACGCGGCAACTCGGCGGCTCGACGCGCCGATCCGCGAGAAACCAGTTTCGAGCGATTTCACACGCGCCCTCGGCCGCTGCCACGCGGCCGCTCGTGACGCTCACTTGTAAATCGTCGCATACGCAGCCGCAAAACGGACAAGGAACGTCGGTTACGATTCGAGAAGCATTGTCGCGAACCGCCGGAAGGTTCTCGTCGGTCATCGTGGGCGACTCGCCGGGTCTCAAGATAAACTCGGCGCTACGAAGGAAGCGACAAACGCGCCGACCCCGACTGCCGAGATCGACGACCCCGACACGTCTTTGAAGAACAATAGGTAAAAGACAATGGCGGCTACCACCACGAAAGTTGCGCCCCCGAGTCTCGCGAGGATCGGCGTCGCGAGATAGCGTCGGTTCGAGCCGACCATTGACGTGATCTGGGAAATGACTTTCATGGCCATTTGATCGTCGTCGCCTAACGAATCAAGACCTCCGCGGGAATACCCAACCCATCGTGCAGCCGGCGAATCATCGGTAATGTCAGGGATCGTTTGCGGTTGAGCACTTCGGCCACTCGGGCCCGGCTGCCGATCAAAGGTTCCAGGTCTCGTCGCGAAAGGCCGCGCTGCTCCATAACAAACCGGATTGCCTCAACCGGGTCGGGCGCGTCGATGGGGAAATGCTCCTGCTCCCATTTGTCGACGAGCGTCACAAGCACATCCAAATAGTCCCCTTCCCGCGTGTTCGCTCGGGCGTCCATCAACGTGTCGATCATCGCCATCGCGCGTCGATAATCTCGATCATTCTTGATGGGTTTGATTTCCATGGCTAGACCGCTCTCGCATCGATCCCATCGTATTCCTCATGAGTGCCCACAAACCGAATATACACGACATGATACGGGTAATTCACGCGCACAACGAGCCGGTATTTGTTCCCATCTATATTGAATACAATCCGATTGTCGCCGACGAAGCTTGCGTTTCGGAAATCAGCCTTGACATCGCTTGGACGACGCCAATCCGCCTCGACCGCAAACTTATACCAGGCTCGCAGTGAATGTTCAGCATCGGCAAATTCAGGAGTCTCCCAAAACCGCCGGAGCGTCTTTCTTGCGATGACTCTCAAATTCGGTCCAAGTCCAAATCAATTATGGCATGGTCCCGTTTTGGGAGCAAGCCCTTCTTCAATCGTTATACTCAGCGGAATCATCACCGTCGAAATGCTTACCTTCTAGACTGTCGTCGGAATCAGCCGCTCGTAAGCCGCCTTCGAGTGCCGCAGCAATTCGCGATAATCGGTCGCTTCGATCTCCTGGCCGATGAGTTCCACGTCGTAATCGCCGTCGTAACCGGCGGCAGTGAGCGCCGCGATCACTTCGGAAAGCGGCACGACGCCGTCGCCGAGTCGAGTGCGGTTTTGGTCTTGGTCAACTGGCGTCGTGCCGTCGGCCAGATGCACGATTCCGATCCGCCCTGCGAACTGCGGCAACGACTTGAGCGCCGCCCGCTCCGCGCCGAAGTGATAGGCATCGAACGCTAATTGCACCTGCGGGCTTCCGACTGCTTCCATCACCGCCAAAACATCTCCAAGGCACGTCAGGAATGTGCAGTCCGCCGCGCAGGCCGGGTGCATTGGCTCGATCGCCAGCGTCACGCGCAGATCCGCTGCCAGCGGAGCGAGTTCGCGGATCGCGTCGACAAATAGCCTTCGAGCGTGATTAAGTGTGTGACCGGCGCGGCCGCCGCTGTAGACGATGAGAGAACCCGCCTTGAGGGCCGCGGCGAGCCGAATCGCCTCGGCCGCGTCGGTTATGCTGTCGCGAAACGAATGGCCGTCGCTCCCCGTGAAGCCGCCCGCCCACAGCAGGTTCGACACAGGCAGACCAGTCTCGGCCAGCAATTCGATTCCTTTCTCCTCGCCGTAGTCGGCGAGCTTTTGCCGCCAGACGCCGATGGCCGGAATTCCCGCGGCGCGATATTGGGCGACGTCTTCATCGAACGACCAGCGATAGGTCGTCATTTCGTTCATCGATAGCCGAGCCATCCGTGCTTCTCCCATCGGCCTGCTGGACGCGTGCAATCGTTTCTTGGAACCCCTGACAAAACCGATGGCGAGGAGCGGACTTTCCCCGTTTTGCTCCGCCGACCTTCGCGACAATAGTGCCCGCGCAAAAAAGGAGACAGTCCCCGCCGGTTTTATGACGGATTCGTACCGGTCGGCTAGTATGGAGAATCGCGAGGGAAGTGTAAAGAAACGTTTTTCTCGCCTTGCAATCGGCACCGGCCGATGGCAGAATTGACGTTATGAACAGTTCCGCGATCCAGTCTTGGTTTTGGTGCTTCAGCCCGCCGGATCGCGGGGCCGGTGGAGGTTTTTGACCTCGAACCATGCGATAGCAAACCAAGCCCCGAGATCCGGACAACCGGCTCTCGGGGTTTTTTTGTTGTTCCGACCGCCATTCGCCCAACAAAGGAACCTCGCCGTGATTGTCGTCATGAAACAAGACGCGACACCAGCCGACGTGCAGCACATGATCGAGCGCATTGAAAACATGGGCCTCAAGCCGCACGTGATCGTCGGCACGGAGCGAACCGTGATCGCCGCCGTGGGGGACGATCGCAAGACCCATAAGGAGTCGCTGGAAAGCGGCTCGGGAGTGGCCGAGGTGTTGCCGATTCTCGCTCCATACAAAGTCGCTAGCCTGGAAGTGAAGAAAGAGCCGACCGTCATTCGCGCCGGCAGCTTCACGGTCGGCGACAAACACATCGGCGTGATCGCCGGGCCGTGCTCGGTCGAGAGCGAGAAGCAGATCGTCGAAACGGCCCGCGCCGTGAAAGCGGCCGGGGCGACGGCCCTTCGCGGCGGAGCATTCAAGCCGCGCACCAGCCCCTATAGCTTTCAGGGATTGAAGGTCGAAGGCTTGCAAATGCTCGCCGCCGCCCGCGATGCGACCGGCTTGGCGGTGGTGACGGAAGTCGTGGCGACGGAGGACTTGCCGGTGGTAGCCAAATATGCCGACGTGCTCCAGATCGGCGCCCGCAACATGCAGAACTATCGCCTGCTCGAAGCGGTCGGACAGCTCGACCGGCCGGTGCTCTTGAAACGAGGCCCCAGCGCGACGATGGAGGAGTTGCTCTTGGCCGCCGAATACATTCTCAACGGCGGGAATTCCCAGGTCATGCTCTGCGAGCGCGGCATCCGCACGTTCGAGACGCACACGCGATTTACTCTGCCGCTGGCCACGGTCGCCTATCTGCACGCCAAAACGCACCTGCCTGTGGTCGTCGATCCAAGCCATGGCACGGGGCACAGTTATCTCGTGCCGCAGATGGCGGCCGCTAGCGTCGCCGCCGGGGCCGACGGCCTGATTATCGAGGTGCATCCCGATCCGGAGCGGGCGATGAGCGACGGCTACCAATCGCTCAATTTCGATCAATTCCGCACGACGATGGACCTTTGCCGCAAGATCGCCGCCGCGTTGGGCAAGGAGTTATGATGCGAGTGTCGACTTATCGCCTACTGATCGCGTTTGTCGCGCTGCTGAGCGCTTCACCGGTGCGCTCAGAAGAGTGCGCGGCACGCTCAAGAGAGTCGCCGGGCGAACGTGGCTATCGGCTGCTGCTTGAGAAGCCCTATCTCACACCCGATTTCGATCAGCAGGTCTTCGACGAATTATGGAAGACTTGGGAGGAGCCGCTGCGATCGAAGGCTGAGAAGGCCGTGCCCGACGAACGCCGAAACATGGCGTATTCGCGATACGGACTTATCGAACGGCCCGACGATCCGCGGCACCGCCCGTTGCAATACGTCGTCGACGAGCACGGCAATTGGACGATGAATTGTCTGGCTTGCCATCAGGGAAAAGTGGCCGGCCGTGTCTACCCCGGCGTGCCGAATTCGCTCTTTGCGCTGGAGACGCTCACCGAGGAGGTCCGCGAGACAAAGCTCCGCATGAATAAGCCGCTGGCGCGAATGGAACTCGGCATGATCTTCATGCCCCTGGGGACAACCAACGGTACGACAAATGCCGTGATGTTCGGCGTCGCGCTGTTGGCGTTTCGCGATCCGGATTTGCACGTCGTGCCGGGCTTGCCGCCGCCGCTGACCAATCACGATCAGGACGCGCCGGCCTGGTGGAACTTCCATCGCCGCCGCTCGCTGTATAGCGACGGGTTTGCGATGAAGGGCCACCGGGCGCTGATGCAGTTTTTGCTCGATCGACAGAACTCGGCGCAGAAGTTTCGCGAGTGGGAAAACGATTTCAAGGATGTCTACGCATGGCTCGATTCGCTGACGCCGCCAAAGTATCCTTGGCCCGTCGACGGGGCGCTCGCCGGCTCGGGACACGAGCTGTTCGACGCGCATTGCGCTCGCTGCCACGGCGCGGCCGGGCGCGATTCGCGGTATCCAAACAAAATCATCCCGATCGAGACAATCGGCACCGATCCGGTGCGTCTGAACGCGTTGACGCCAGACATGCGAAAGGCCTACGGCGCGAGCTGGTTCGGCGAATATGGCAAGCAGCCGATGGTCGCCGACCCGGGCGGCTATGTGCCGCCGCCGCTGGACGGAATCTGGGCCTCGGCGCCATATTTCCATAATGGCTCGGTGCCGACGCTTTGGCACGTGCTGCACCCCGCCGAGCGGCCGAAGATCTGGCTCCGCAGCGACGATGGTTACGATCAGAAGCTCGTCGGCTTGGAGGTAGAAACGTTCGCCACGTTGCCGCCGCCGGCCCGCGCTTCGCACAGCGAACGCCGCCGTTATTTCGACACCACTCAGCCCGGCAAGAGCGCCGCAGGGCACCCCTTCTCTGACGAACTGAACGAAGACGAGAAGCGCGCCGTGCTGGAGTATCTCAAAACGATTTGACAATTGGCCTCATACCGATACGATGAGCGCTTGCGGTAGAGTTTGAGCCGCTACCGTCGTTCCACGGCACCAAGGAAGCCGCGGAACGCATTCTGCAAGCCAACCTCCATCCTCATCGCCTTGGCGTCCTTGGCGCTTGGCGGTTCAACACTCTTCCAGGTCTTCCGATGACACAAATCGAGCTTGCCCGAGCCGGCCGGATCACGCCGGAAATGGAATTCGTCGCCCGCCGAGAAGACCTCGAGCCCGAGTTGATCCGCGATGAAGTCGCTCGCGGCCGGATGGTGATCCCGGCCAACAAGGTCCATCTTCAAAAGCGGCTGGAGCCGATGGGGATCGGCATCGCCGCCCGCACGAAGATCAACGCCAATATCGGCAACTCCGCGGTGACGAGCAACGTCGATCAAGAGTTGGAGAAGCTGCACACGGCAGTCCATTTTGGGGCCGACACGGTCATGGACCTCTCCACGGGCCGCGATATCGATCATATTCGCCAAGCGATCATCGACGCCTCGCCCGTGCCGATCGGCACGGTGCCCATCTATCAAATGCTCGAAG